>CAYTGJ010000134.1:0-12928 GCA_964437245.1 uncultured Chitinophagaceae bacterium | reverse complement strand
ATGCAGGCCTTATCACTCAGCTCGGCGATTTGAATTTTTTCCGACACATTCTCTTTGATGTATTGGATCACAAAATGAAGTGCATTGGCATTGGATCCATGCGGAGCATTTGCTTCCGCCTCCATCTGGTTTTGGGTCTGCATCATACGGACCAGTAGTTCCTTAATGGTCAGATCGGCCAGTATATTTTTCCCGGTCGAATTATCCGCACATATTTTTACCAGTTTATTGATGAGTTGTGCAATGTCGGCATTGTTGAACAGGTGATGATGCCGGTAGTCCAAAAACCAATTTCCAGGCAATAACTCTTTTCCAAAATTTTCATTCAGATAAGAAAGTGTTTGGTTGATGCTTTTTTGATCAATAGCGATCGCAATGCATTGGGTCGGATTATGTCCGCTGGCCTCCGGAAAATCTATTTTCATCGTTATATCCGGAGGCACGATCACCGATTCGCCGGGTAGGTACTCGAAACCAGGTTTGTCATACATATGCATGATCTTTTTTCCCCGCATCATACTGGTTACAATAAAATCACTGAAGGTAAGTGGTACCAGGTAGGATTTGTCATGCGTTTCGAAAACATTCAGCTCACATCGGTCAAGCGAATAGATTGTCCTGTGCTCGATCAGTGTTTTGAGTTTGCTTTCCGAAGTAAAAGGCAGGGGAGATATCTTATAGGTTCCGGACATATTGGTAGTGAATCGTTATGTGGATGTATAATGTCGATCAAATAATTACTGTTATATCAAACGCTCAATATAACGGACATAATATTGAAAGAAAACAGGATGATACGATTGTGCTATTCATTGACCAGAATATGCTAACCGGTTCTCTCATTCATTATAAAACGAAATAAAATGCTTTCGGGTTCTTTCTTTTGTATAAAAATAACACAAAATTTTATTGATAAAATAATGCTATCGATTGGCGCTTTTCTGCTAATCAATTCACCGGGTATTGCGTTTGTTTACATAAAACCAAGATGAAATTATTATGGCACAACTAACGCAGAAACCAACTTTCAAGGAGAAGTATGGCAATTATATCGGAGGAAGCTTCGTAGCTCCTAAATCAGGAGAATATTTTGAAAATATATCCCCTGTGGACGGGAAAGTATTTACCCGGGCGGCACGGTCTGGTAAAGAGGATATAGAACTGGCGCTGGATGCTGCTCATAAAGCGTTTGAAAGCTGGAGCAAAACATCGGTGACTACCAGAAGCAATATCTTGTGGCAGATCGCCCAGGTGATGGAAGAAAACCTGCAATACCTTGCTACGGTAGAAACAATCGATAATGGAAAGCCGATACGGGAGACCCTGGCTGCCGATCTGCCGCTCTGTATAGACCATTTCCGTTATTTTGCAGGAGTGATCAGGGCGGAAGAAGGTACCATTTCCGAGCACGACGAACATACGGTGAGTATCAATCTCCATGAACCGTTGGGGGTAGTAGGCCAGATCATTCCATGGAATTTTCCGTTGCTGATGGCTACCTGGAAGATCGCTCCGGCCCTCGCTGCCGGTTGTTGTGTGATCGTAAAACCAGCAGAACAAACGCCTACTTCTATTATGGTCCTGATGGAGGTGATAGGACACTTGCTGCCTCCGGGAGTCTTGAACATTGTGACCGGGTTTGGACCCGAAGCGGGAAAACCTCTGGCCACCTCTCCAAGGATCGCAAAAGTCGCCTTTACAGGAGAAACTACTACAGGAAGACTGATCATGCAATATGCATCTGAGAATATTATTCCGGTGACGATGGAATTAGGAGGAAAGTCTCCGAATATTTTCTTCCCTTCTGTGGCAGAGCACGACGATGCCTTTTTTGATAAAGCAGTTGAAGGAGCCGTATTATTTGCCCTGAACCAGGGAGAGATCTGTACCTGTCCTTCCCGGATCCTTGTGCATGAAAGCATCTACGATAAATTTATGAAAAAAGTGATCGAGCGTACCCGTGCAATTGTGATGGGAGATCCGCTGGATCCTTCTACGATGATAGGAGCTCAGGCTTCTAATGATCAGTATGAAAAAATACTTTCCTATCTGAAGATCGGAAAAGAAGAAGGGGCCGAAGTATTGACCGGAGGACTGCCGAAAAAACATGAAGGAAACATCAGCGGCGGATATTATATAGAACCGACGATCCTGAAAGGACATAATAAAATGCGGGTGTTTCAGGAAGAGATCTTTGGTCCTGTAGCCTGTGTGACTACTTTCCGTACTACAGAAGAAGCGATTGCTATTGCCAACGATACTGCCTACGGATTGGGGGCCGGTGTATGGACGAGGGATGCACATGAGTTGTATCAGGTACCAAGAGCGATCCAGGCAGGAAGAGTATGGGTTAATTGCTATCACGCATATCCTGCTCATGCACCGTTTGGAGGGTATAAAAAATCCGGATTCGGTCGGGAAACCCATAAGATGATGCTGGCGCATTACCGCCAGACTAAAAATATGCTGGTTTCGTATAATAAAAATAAACTAGGGTTCTTCTAAGAATTTTGGTGGAATCAACGTCAGTAGTTGATTCTCCTGTGTCCGGAAAATGGGTTGTTTCTATAGCTGCGAGGCAGTGATTTGTCTCGCAGATTTTAAAAAGCAACTCTCAGGGAGATAAGTTGTACCTTGTCCCTTCTCCGGAGCCTTGTATCTTAAAAATTAATCCAAGACAAGCTGAATATTTTTATGGTAGCGCGTGTGTTAATTACCGAAGAGGCTGAAAAAGTGGTCGAAAAGCTGAGAGCTGTTCATGGTCCATTGATGTTCCATCAAAGCGGAGGTTGCTGTGATGGGTCACAGCCGATGTGTTTCCCCCGGGGAGAGTTTTTGATCGGTTCCAGTGATGTGTTGCTGGGAGAGATCGCTGGCTGTGAATTTTACATGGCAAGAGACCAGTATGAATACTGGAAGCATACACAGCTCACGGTAGACATTACGCCCGGAAGAGGAGCCAGTTTTTCCCTTGAAATCCCGTTAGGACTCCGGTTTATCATCCGGTCCAGGTTGTTTACCGATGAGGAAACAGCTCAGTTACATTTACTTGATTGAATCCTGACGTTTTGAAAAGGATCTGAAATCAACAGCCTCTTAATCAGGTGTGAATAAATAGGATCTTTTGTCTGATCCTCGTCCCGGTAGATCTTTGCAAAAATAAAATATCTTGGTTCCTACACTATAGAATAATCCCATGGCCTGTCCCCTGACAGGCCATAAGTATCTTGTCAGGGGATAAGACACTTATGGCCGCATCAAATCATGGACTAGAGCCAAGATTGTTAATGTTATGACTATGAGCCGGATCCTGGATCGTGTACAGCACAGAAAACGTTAAGGGGCTGTTTTTATCTATAACAAAGGATAATTATCATAAAAAAACGTTCTTCTCCTGGAAATGAATCCTCCTCTTCTCAAAAAGTTGGACTTATCGTTAGGTAAATGTTGTAAATAATAACTAACTTTTGAGGGAATCAGATGTTTGGAATGCTCAGGTCATATAGGTGGTCTGTACATCTTTCAACGTTAGCTCATCGCAATAAGAATCTTTATATAAAACAGGTGGTGCAGGGAATAAGTAAGAAGGCTGTTTTCTGCCTGTATTTTATATAAGTTAACGTACAGAGGAATGACGTCAGGAGATTGTAAAAAACCGGAAGCCTCGCAGGTATGGGAGCTATGAATGATCGGTAAAAAGAAGGGGATTTATCCTGCCAGAACGGGGAATGAATTTTATTAAAGAAAAAATAGTAACCTTTATTTTTTTGCTGCTGGTGATTCCGGCAGGAGCTCAGTCTATTCAGGAAATCATATCCGAATACAACCGGACCACAGATCAAAACCAAAAAGTTAGTTTACTGATCAAAATAGGGATGAACTATCAGAACCAGCATGCTTACCGCAAAGCGCTGGAATATTATTCTGAAGCCTTAAAACTACATACCAATGAAAAGAGTTATGCTGAAAAAACATTTGTGCTGAAAAATACCGCTTTGTGTCAGGAAGAATTGAGAGAATATGAGCAAGCCCTGGATTCATGGAAAGAGATCCTTCAGGAAAAAAAACAGAAGAACGAAAACAGGGAAGTGATCGTAGCCCTGGAAAAAATTGCCAATCTTTCAGTGCAGAATAACAATTACAAAGAGGCGATAGCCTATTCTCTGTTACTTCTGCCGGAATATGCGAGTATCAATAACAAAGCAGGGACTGCCTCCATCTACAATAACCTTGGTTCCTTCTACAAGAAGACCGGGGATACCAGGAAATCAAATGAATATTTTCTGAAATGCCGGCAGATGATTGACAAGGAAGATTCGGGGATCAGTCAGAATGAACTGGCTGATCTTCTGCTGAGCATAGGACTTACTCATACAGTATCAGGAGAAATGGAGGAAGCGGGGGCCTATATGTCGAGGGCCCTTCAGATACGCGAAGCACAAAAGAAAAATGTAGAAGTGGCCAATGTCCTGAATTATATGGCGGCCACAGATCTTGTTGGCGAATCGTATAATGCGGCCAAAGCCAGGATTGATAAAGCCTTGCAGTGTCTGGAACAGGGAAAGGATGAACCCAGGTACGACGAAGTACAGATCGCAAGCTATAAGATCTATTGCGAACTGTTGCTGAGAAAGAAAAGAATTAAAGAGTTCAAGCATTACAACGATCTCTATAACCGTGCAAAAGATCTCCTGTTAGAAAAAGAACAGAAACAGAATGTGGTGGTGTTTCAACAGCAGGTGGAAATAGAAAAGATGGAAAGTGAAATACGGCTCATTCAGGCGGAGAAAGAAAAAGAAGAAGCTAATTTTCGCCAGTCAGAGCTGGAAAAAGAGAAAAAAGAAAAAGAACTGATCATACAGCTCAATGAGATTGAACTCCTGAAGCAGGCCCGTGACCTGCAGTTCACCAGAATAAGGAATCAGGATCTGGACCGTCAGAGAATAGCTCAGTTGCTGGAGATCGCACGGCAAAAAACAGGAGCGCTGGAACAGGAAAGGGAAATTGAAGCACTTCATAAAAATAAGGAACTTCAGCGTCTGACTATTGAAAAACAATCGAGGGAAAATAAACTCCTGGAGCTGGAAAAACAAGCGAGAGAACAAAAGCTAAACGATGAAAGCGTCAAGCGAAAGTATGCCCTGATGCTGATCGGCCTTCTTTTGCTGGTCGTGATCGGAACTTTCTGGTTCCTCTGGGAACAAAAAAAACACAACGATACCCTGGGACGGCAGAATGAAATCATCAAAAAGAGCAATGAGAAAATTTTAAATCAGAACAATGAGCTGTCGCAGATGAACGAAGAACTCTCCCAGTTGAATGAAGAGTTGAATGTACACCGGGATAATCTTGAAATGCAGAACAGAGAACTGGAAAAAGCACAATATATTATTGCCAGTAAAAATGAAGAGTTGAAAGAATATAACCAGAACCTGGAAGGAATGGTCAGCCAGCGTACGGAAGAACTCATGAAAAGCAATGAAAAGCTGACGCGGAATAACAGTCAGCTCGAACAGTTCGGCTATGTAGTCTCGCACAACCTGAGAGGCCCTATTGCAAGGTTGTTGGGATTGGCCAGTATCATCAATAAAAAAGCGCTGGACGATGAAAGCAATATGTTTCTCGATAAGATCGTAGAAGTGACGAAAGACCTGGATCTGATCATTCATGACCTGAACCAGGTCCTGGAAGTGCAGAAAGGACTGGAGCAAGAGATGGTGTCTACTTCTTTTGAGGGAAAAATAGAAAAGATCCTGAGCCGGTTGGAAAATAAAATAGAAGAAAAACAGGCGGAGATAAAATACGATTTCAGCGAAGCACCGGTGGTAAAAGTAGTCGTTCCTTATTTTGAGAGCATTTTGTATAATCTCGTGAGCAACGCCATGAAATACAGCAAGCCCGGAGAGATTCCCCAGATAAGCCTTTCAACAGGAAAAACGGAAGAATATATAGTACTGACCGTTTCTGACAATGGTATCGGAATCGATACCGAACGCTTTAAAGATAAGTTGTTCGGTCTTTATAAAAGATTTCATACTCATGTGGATGGAAAAGGACTGGGACTTTATATGGTGAAAACCCAACTGGAAGCAATGGGAGGGAAGATAGAGCTGGAAAGTATTCCTAACGAGGGAAGTATTTTTAGGGCGTATTTTAAAATATACTGAAAGACTTATAGGCAGCTCTAAAATAACAAAGGATATCTTCTTGTTAAGAAAATATCCTTTGGAGTATACGGAGTTTGATAGGATGCAGCACCTAAGCAGTAGCCACTTTTAGAAGTTCGTACCAGTCTTCTCTTTCCATTTTTACCTGGAATGCACTGGCCGCATTTCGGATTCTTTCTTCTGAGATCGATCCTATGATTGGAAGAGTTCCCAACGTAGCAAGCCAGGCTACTGCTGTTTGTTCTACATTGGCGTTGTATTTTTTGCCAATCTCTTCGAGTTTATTACGCACTTTCACCGCCTTCTCATCTGTTCCGGTCAGGATACGTCCACCAGCCAAAGGAGACCATGCCAGAGGTTTACTAAAACGTTGTTTTATAAAATCCACTCTTCCGTCTTCAATAGCAGAAGTATTCAGAAGATTAAGCTCAATGTGGTTGGTCACAATTGGTTTGTTCAGGTAGGAAGCCAGCAACTGGTGCTGGAATACCGAGAAATTAGTGATCCCGATATGTTTCGCTTTCCCCTGATTGACAAGGTCTGTCAGGGCCTGGGCTGTTTCTTCAGGTTCCATAAGCACATCAGCCTGGTGCAGTAAAAAGATGTCCAGGTAATCGGTTTTCAGTTTTTTCAAAGAGCTTTCCACCGATTTCATAATGTATTCACGGGAGTTGTCGTAAAACTCAAATTTTTTTCCGGGTACTGTACGGATCCCGCACTTACTGAACAATACAATATCTTCTCTTTTGAATGATTTCCCTTCGATGACTTTGCCGAATAATTCCTCAATCTGTGAATTTCCGTATATATCAGCATGATCGAAAGTATTGATTCCCAGTTCTAGACAAAGGTTGGTTACTTTTTCGATCGTTTTAATAGTGCTTTCCCCTTCATTGGTCCATCTCCAGAAGCCATAAATGGCAGAAGAAACCTTAGGGCCTGAGTCACTTAAGTAAATTTTTTCCATATTCAGGTATTTTTAAAATAATATGTTTTGAAGTAAATGAAAAAACCTGTGAAGTCAAAGCAGACCTCACAGGTTTTTTTTATTCTACAAGTTATTGCTTATGCTTTTACTTTGAATTCTTTAAGCGCTTTTACCATGGTATCTCCGATGTCTGCAGGAGATTGGACTACATAGATTCCGCATTCTTCCATGATCTTCATTTTGGCCGCAGCAGTATCTTCGGCTCCGCCTACGATAGCACCGGCGTGGCCCATTCTTCTGCCCGGAGGCGCTGTCTGTCCTGCGATGAATCCTACTACTGGTTTGGTAGCATTGTCTTTGATCCAGCGTGCAGCTTCCGCTTCCATTCCTCCTCCGATCTCACCGATCATTACGATTCCTTCTGTCTCAGGATCATTCATCAGCAGTTCTACCGCTTCTTTGGTGGTAGTACCGATGATAGGATCTCCCCCGATACCGATTGCCGTGGTTTGACCTAAGCCGGCTTTGGTCAACTGGTCTACCGCTTCATAGGTAAGTGTACCTGACTTGGAAACGATTCCGATAGGACCTTTGGTGAAAATAAAGCCTGGCATAATCCCTACTTTAGCCTCTCCCGGAGTCATTACTCCTGGACAGTTCGGACCGATCAGACGGCAATTTTTTCCTTTCAGATATTCCTTTGCGGAGATCATATCTCTGGTCGGAATACCTTCTGTGATACATATAATTACTTTGATCCCTGCATCTGCAGCTTCCATAATAGCATCTGCTGCAAAAGCCGGAGGTACAAATATGATGGAAACATCTGCTCCTGCCTGTTTTACCGCTTCTTCCACGGTGTTGAATACTGGTCTGTCCAGGTGTTTGGTACCACCTTTGCCCGGAGTTACTCCTCCTACTACATTGGTGCCGTATTCGATCATCTGGCCTGCGTGGAAAGTACCTTCAGTCCCGGTGAAACCCTGAACTATAACTTTGGAATTTTTATTAACAAGTACACTCATTTTTGATAGTTTCTAGCGATTATGAATGCACAAAAATAAAATATTTTGTGGCTTATCAAAAAGAAAGACCCTTTTTTAAGTAGTTATCCTCCTTAAAATTGTTCTGAAAAAATGAATATCAGGACATTTTATCAATATAATGCTATAGCCCCATCGTTTTGAACAAATCAGGATAGTCGGTGATGATCCCGTCTACTTCCAGCCGGAGCATTTCCCGGATCTCCTCGGCAGTGTTGACTGTCCAGGGGATCACCAGCAACGATTGACTCTTTAAAAATGACATTTCATTTTTGCTAAGCAATACATATTCAGGGCTATAGATGTAAGGCAGGAATCCCAGTGCCTCCAGGTTGGCTTCGGCAGATTGGTTATTTTCCACGATCAGGGCCAGCGGAAGGGACGGATGCTGCCGGTGCAGGTATTGCAGGGGGGCCGGATCGAACGAACGGACAATGACTTTCCCGTCAAGATGGTTCTGCACAATAAATGTTGCCAGCAATTCTGCAAAAACATCCGGCATCGGTTGTGAAATGCCATATTCCGCTGCTTCGGATTTGAGCTCAAGGTCGTAGACGATCGGAGGAAGTTGGTGGTCAAGTATATATTTTTCGCAAGCCAGTATCACTTCCAGCAGCAGAGGTTTAAATGCGTTGAGTTTTTTTTGCTGTGGAAAGCGTGGCGTAAATTTTATTCCGCAATCATACGTTTTAATCTCCTGGTAAACCATTTGATACAGGTTGTATTTTTTCTGATCCTCTTCAGGGATCGGAGTTCCGTCCGGCAGCAGGCATATTTCAGGATGCATATACGGTTCGTGTGAGACCACCAGCAGATTATCTTTACTGACCACTACATCCAGCTCAAGCGAATTGCAGCCCAGTTGGATCGCTTGTACAAAACCTGCTACGGTATTTTCCGGAAATAATCCGCGGCAGCCCCGGTGACCGGTTTTGAAAAAGGTAGGCATCGAATACATGTTACAAATAAGATTTAGTCAGAAAAAAAACTGAATATTAATATAAGAAAAAAAACGAATGTTTGAAACCGGCCGATCCGGAAGATTTTGAGAGCGTACTACTTCCTCCGTTCGTCTTTGCGTTCTCTCCTTTTCTTTAGAGGAATCTTTTGTAATTCGTTTTAAAAAACTCTACATTACCACTGAAATTTGGCAGCGCAAGAAAGAATGGAAGCAAGAATACTGGACCCCAAGGTGAAAGCTTTGGAAATCAATTTGGATAAATCGACCTATGGATCTCTGGCAGAAATAGGCGCAGGACAGGAAGTAGCAGCCTTTCTTTTTAAAGCAGGAGCCGCCTCTCAGACCATCGCTAAAACTATTTCAGCGTATGATATGACGTTCAGCGATGCAATCTACGGCAAGGAAGAGCGTGGACGCTATGTATGTGAACCCCGTGTCGTGAAAATGCTGGATCGTGAGTACGCATTGCTGGAAAACCGGCTGAAAGATATCCGGGGAAAAGATACCTGTTTTTTTGCGTTCGCAGATACCGTAGTAGCGATCAATTATGCCAAGACCAACCAGGGACATGGCTGGCTGGGACTGAGGTTTCAGATCTCTCCGGAGAGTCCTCCCAACGATCTTATTGTACATATCCGTCTGATGGAAAAAGATTCCAATCTCCAGCAGCAGGCTGTCGGGATATTTGGCATCAACATGATCTACGGATGTTTCTATCATCACAGCAATCCTGAATTATTGCTGGAATCGTTGATGGATACGCTTTCCGTGGAGCGTGTCAAAATAGATATGATCCGCTTTTCTGGTCCTGTGTTTAAAGGAGTAGACAACCGGATCATGGCTTTGCGCCTGGTACAGCACGGGTTTACAAACTCTGCGCTGTTCGATCCTAATGGCGATGTAAAAGAACCTGCCGATGTTTTTTATAAAAAACATATCCTGGCTGTTCGCGGAAGATTCAGACCTTACACCTATGTAAACATGGATATGTTTAAAAATGGGGTGAACGATTTTGTCGCCGATGAAAAAATTACCGATCCTGAAAATATAGTAGAGGTAGCGGAGCTTACGCTTTCAAACCTTCGTTCGGAAGGAGAAATCAATTATAAAGATTTCCTGGAGCGGGTAGACATTATAACTTCTTTAGGCAAACATGTACTGATCTCTAACTACCAGGAGTATTACCGGCTGGTCGATTTTTTCAACCGGTATACCAAACTGAAGTTTGCGATCGTACTGGGGCCTTATAACCTGGCCGATATTTTTAACGAAAAATATTATACCAACCTGAAAGGAGGGATCCTGGAATCCTTCAGTGCTTTGTTTAGCCGGAATGTGCAGTTGTACATCTACCCGGCGCTGAAAGAAGGAACGGGAGAAATTTACAGCTCGGTCAATTTTGAAGTGCCGCATCATCTGGTATACCTGTATCAATATCTGATCGCCAACAATCGTATCAAGGATGTGACCAATTATAACCCGTCCATCCTGCATGTTTATTCTGATAAAGTATTGACGATGATCCGTTCGGGAGAGTCCGGTTGGGAAGAGATGGTTCCGGATAGTGTGCGGGAAGCTATTCTCTCCAAAAAGCTGTTTGGTTATAAAGGGTAAGCGATTCCAATCCCTGACTCTTTTTACCCGGCATATTTTATATCATGATTCTTATATCCGATATCCCTAGGTACTAATCATAGAATAACCAACGGATCCCGAATTCGAAAGTCCTGGGCAATCCTGTATAGTAAGGCGTGATGAAATACCCGGGCTGCATCAGACCCTGATTGGCGTGTGAAAGTTTCAGGAATACATATCCCCTTTTGATCTGCGTGTTTATAAATACATCTCCGAGCAGGTAGCCATCCAGGAAATTGAAATTGCTGGATTTATCGCTTAGATAAAATTGCTGTGTGGCAGGAGAATAGGAATTACCGTAATACCCCGATCTCCAGTACAGGTCCACCCCGATCTGAAGCCTCAGTGCTTTTTTGAACAACGCTCCGTACAAATAAATTTTGCCGTGATTGAAAACAGGAGGCACTCTCCATACATCAGCTCCGCCGGTTTGGGTATAGCGTAAATAATTTTCCAGGTAAAGTATCTTCCAGTGCACTTTGGCGGAAAAACCCATGGAGGTCATGTGTACAGGTTGCCCGCTTTGTGCAGGGAGCGCATTGTTGTCATAATAAATAAGATTATTGACAATCGAATAGTTGACAAAAGGAGCAAAGAGAAAATTTCCGATCTTTAATTTCCCCGTTACATAAAAATAGTTGGTATAGGTATTGGAAAAACTATTTTCCCAGCGATAGTGATTGCCGATGTTCGACAGTTGGAACAGGGTAGGAGAGTAAGACATACTCTGATAACCTCCGTCCAGAAAACGGGAGGTAAGATCGAATTTCAGAATATAATCTTTCCCCAGGTAATATTCTGCATGCCCCGAGAGGGTCATGGTGTCGGTCAACTGATACCGGACATTTCCCCCGACAAAATTTTCCTGGTAACGGCGTAGGTTGGACTCATAGTTAGTCTGAATATAGCTAAAGTCCCTGCGGCGTAAATAAGCCATGTAAAATAATTTTTGCACCGATCCTTTTATCCCGATCTTGTTCTCATACACTTCATGGAAGATCCTGTCGTGTGTACTGACGGTATCGTAGTACGTATTAGGGTAGTAGTGAATATTCTGATATTGAGGAATGATGTTGTATAAGTAATCATCATCGTACCGTACTTTACGGGTAGTATAATCAAACTGATGGAAGAGTTGTAATCCCTTTCCGGAAAAGAGTGAATACTGGTTGTAAAATTTAAAATTGTTGGATTCCTGGTACGACCGTAGCCTGGTTTTGACAGTTCGTCCGTTGGCGAGTGAATACAATTGAGCATTTTCAAGTTTGTAATCAAACATATCCGCTTTTGTTTCCCCACTGTCTACAAAGATGCCTCCCGTTTCATATTGAGAATGTTCCAGACGGGTATAAGAAAACAGAAATGTATACCGCTTGTCTTTACTGAAGTATGAAGTATTGGCATTGAAAGAATAATGAGACATCTGCTGCTCTTGTGCCGACGTGGTCGCAATTTGTTTCAGGGAGATTTTCCGGTTTAAAGAAAATCCCACGTTCCAGTTCGGTTTTATATTCTGGGTATGTTGTACTTCCATTATCTGCTGGCCACGGGTACCTTGGATATAAAACAGTTTGGTGTAAGGAGATTTGGTATCAAAAAACTGGATCCTCTCAGGAGAGTATCCGTATTCATTCAGGGTGGTGAAACCCAGTTGCTTACCTATTGAGGTTGGGGGCTCATAGTAAACACGGTTGAGAGGAGTTCCGAAATGGCCAAGGTCCTGATATAAAATATTGTTTTTGAAATAGAAATTATAGTTGTGCAGATTAAGAAGAGAGGTATCGATGATTTCTTTTTTACCGGTATTGGTAAGAACATCGTCAAAGTAGAAAAATTGTGTGGTTTTGGCACTATAGACGAGTTTGGTACTGTCGTCCAGGATTTGACCGTAGCCTGGTAAAGCGATCAGTATCGAAAAGAATATGAGGAATACAAGTTTTCGCACCTGCGAAATTAATAATAAGTTTAGATTGTCCCAGATAAATTTTACTCACCTGCTGGCTGGTCAGGGGACCAGCCAGGAAACGGCTGTTTGTGAGGATATCATGGTCCTCAACTTTATATTAAACGGTAAAGTTATGAACCTCCCCCTGGCCCCCTCCGCTTATGCTCAGAATCTATCGCACAAGGGGGAAATAGTAGTTCTATTATTTTTACCATGTGTCATTCAAATAAGCGCAGCATTTCCCCCTTG
>CAYTGJ010000133.1:1159-12987 GCA_964437245.1 uncultured Chitinophagaceae bacterium | reverse complement strand
CTGACTATGATAAGGAAAAGCTTCAGGAAAGACTTGCCAAACTATCCGGCGGAGTAGCCATCCTGTATATCGGAGCTGCTACTGAGGTGGAAATGAAAGAGAAAAAAGACCGAGTAGACGATGCACTTCATGCTACCAGAGCAGCGGTAGAAGAAGGAATCGTAGCCGGTGGAGGAGTTGCTCTTATCAGAGCAGGCAAAGTCCTTGATACGCTGAAATTAGACAACGAAGACCAGGAGACTGGTATTCAGATCATCCGTCAGGCAATCGAAGCTCCGCTTAGAACGATCGTAGCCAATGCTGGTGGCGAAGGTTCTGTAGTGGTGAATAAAGTAAGAGAAGGCAAAGACGACTTCGGATACAATGCCCGTGAAGACAAATATGAAAACATGTTTGCCGCAGGGATCATCGATCCTACAAAAGTAACGAGACTTGCCCTGGAAAACTCTGCTTCTATTTCAGGATTACTACTTACTACTGAGTGCGTTATCGCAGATCAGCCGGAAGAAAAAGCAGCCGGAATGCCTCCAATGGGTGGCGGAATGGGTGGAATGATGTAATATATCTTTCGATCTTATACAAAACACCTCCCCAAAAGGAGGTGTTTTTTTTTGCCAATCCAGAGGGTTTATGTAACTTTATATAGTTCAAACATAACTGTTCTATTATATAATGGTTCAATATCGTACTACTATTCAATGGGCTTACGAACATTATTTTGTATACCTTCATTTGTGTATTGCCGATTCAGATTGTGTCATTTGTGATAATGAATTTGAAAAAATTCGCAAAGCTGTATTCCCCACAATTGACGCGGGAAGAGCGAGCAAGCTGATCAAAGAAGTTTACATAGAATTTCTGGCGCACAACGATCTTGAAAAGAAAAAAACGATTTCCGATCTGGCTCCTAAATATTTAAGAACTCCCTCTATCCGGCAACGTGTACTGGACAATCTCCTCCGAAGTATCGTCAACAAAGACGAAGAGTCTGAGGAATTCCTCATGTTTTCCTATATTGAAAAAGCGATCAACGTACACAGGTAATATTTAATCCTGAAAAAAACAGAAACCATTATTCCTCTGGATTCTCCCGGGAAGAGTATTTCTTTCTCCATTGCATTTTTTCCATCTGACGTTCTATTATGAGATTGGTAATTCGCTCTGCCACAACCTCCAGCAGAGGATTATCGTCAAATGCTTTTTTTACTTTTTCTTCCTTTACATCTATTCTGTATAGTACCTGGTACAACCGGGCCGTATCATGCAGCAAAAGCTCCTGAACTACAGGATATAATTTACTTTTAATACTCCCCTCCTTTTCCTCATTAAGAAACAAGGTTTTGATCAATTCCGGTAACTGCTGGTCGTCTTTCATAGGCAGATCAAAAAAAAGCTCCTGTATAAGGAGCCTTTTTTTATTTTTTAGCAGTTTTAGCAGTTGCCTTTGGTTTCGCTTTGGCTTTTTCTTCCTTTTCTGCCGGCTCTTTTTCTTTCGCCTTTGCTTTTGTTTTAGGTTTTTCTTCTGCTACTACCTCTTCTTTTTCCTTTTTAGAAGTCGTAGTTTTTACTTTTTCCTCTTTAGCAGGTGCTTCTTCTTTTTCTTTCTTCTCTTCGTTAAAAATCTCCTGGAAATTTTTAGATAAGATACCATACCAGATCACTAATTTTCTGATATCGGAACAGTATACTCTTTCTACATCATAGTCAGGAACTACTTTCTCCATAAAATCTCTCAATTCTGCATCGGAAGATTTAGAAGTAACGTTCAGTTCAACTCCAAAAAGCTTGTGTACATTTTTCAGCACATCTTCCAGCGGTGTGGAGGATTCTTCGCCTGTGGTATATATTGAGATCTCTTTGAGTATCGAAACTCTTTCACTGGAATTGGCTACCAGTTTTGTTTTCTTTTCATCAATGGTTTCCAGTATTACACCATTTCTTGTGGGCTTTAAGATCCGGAACAAGCCACCTTTTCCTGAAACTGAAGCGATTTCTTTAAGTAACTCCATTATTTATTATTTAATATTAAAACTTACAATTTAAAATATACAGGAATATTCGTATCAAAACGGTATCCCGGAGGGTTGAATTTCAAAAGCTTTACGACTCTCAAGGCTTCGTCTCCACATCCTCCACTGATATTTTTTACCACTGACAGGTTAGATGTTTTTCCATCGGCCTCGATCACCAGGTGGATAATACATTCGCCCTGAATTCTATTTCTTTTCGCATTCGGCGGATAAATTTTATTATCATTGATAAATTTATACATGGCCTCCTGCCCTCCTTCATAATATTGCGCTGCGGGAACAGATTTTCCTTCCGGAGGTCCCTGGGCCAGCATTTTATTAAAAGTGACCGGCGCCACAAGTGCTAATAGTATAAAGATAAGTTTTTTCATAGTCTCAATTGTTTTTAAGTGTACAATGATAATTCAAAATTTAATCAACTCAAATTAATTTTTATTTGCTTTATACGAATCGTTTATTTCTGAGATATACTCCAATAGTTCTGTCTTTCCAATACCTGATACAGAGGAAGTAACAAAGATTGGAGGTAATTCTTCCCAGGTTTTGTACAATTCATTCGTAAATTTAGCAATAGTTGTACCAGTTTTATTCCGGGTCTGTTTATCTGCTTTGGTAAAAACCAGGGAAAAAGGAATTCCTTCCTCTCCTATCCATTGGATAAATTCCATATCAATCGGCTGCGGATCCAGCCTCGAATCAATCAGGATAAAAACGGTCTGCAACTGCTCACGGTAAAGCATATATTCCATGATCATGACATCCCATTTCGACTTTTCGGTTTTACTCACCCGCGCCCATCCATAACCAGGTAAATCCACGATATTCCATTCATCGTTGACCGTAAAATAGTTAATTGTCTGGGTTTTCCCTGGAGTAGACGAAGTTTTAGCCAACTTATTATTATTAGCTAATGTATTTATAAGAGAAGACTTCCCTACATTGGATCGACCAATGAAGGCAAACTCCGGTATTTCTCTGGCTGGACAATTAGTATAGCTGGTGAAGCTACTCATAAAAACCGCTTTCTTTACCTGCATCGTTTTTTGATTACTGTTCAATTTACAAAAGTAGAGAAATTCCTTTGTTTTACATCAATATATATGAAGGGATTCCTGCAAAAATATTGGATTGATTCAGGTTTACCTCTACAAATTTGACTTTGCCTTATTATTTTGGTATCTTTGTTAAAACGGTTGAGAAAACGGCCGTTTTTTTTATTGTCCCAGGTAGAAAAAAAAACTATTGCTTATGAGCAAGATATCATATTATACGGAAGAGGGTCTTAAAAAATTAAAAGATGAACTTCACACCCTTAAAACCAAGGGGAGGTCCGATATGGCCAAACAAATCGCCGAAGCGCGTGATAAAGGTGATCTGAGCGAAAATGCAGAATATGATGCAGCCAAAGATGCCCAGGGATTGCTTGAAATGAAGATTTCCAAGCTGGAAGACCTGGTGGCTAATGCCCGTCTGGCTGATAAATCAAGCATGGATACTTCTATCATATCTATTCTGTCCAAAGCAAAGCTTAAGAACAAGAAAAACAATGCCGTAGTGGAATATATGTTTGTAGCAGAAGAAGAAGCCGACCTTAAAACCGGTAAGATCTCTGTAAAATCCCCTATCGGGAAAGGATTGCTGGGCAAAAAAGTAGGGGATATTGCAGTCATCGATATTCCTGCCGGCAAAATAGAACTGGAAGTCTTAGAAATAGGTCTCTGACAAGTCTAACGTTTAAGGTTTGATATTCAAAATTTTGTAATATCAAACCTTAAACGTTACCAATCACTTTCATATCTTTTAGTATTACGTACCCCATGGCCTCTATATTCACCAAAATCATCAACGGCGAAATTCCCTGTCATAAAATTGCAGAAGATGAAAACTATCTGGCATTTCTGGACATTTCTCCTTTGACCATCGGCCATACCCTGGTCATTCCGAAAAAAGAGGTGGATTATATTTTTGATCTGGATGATGACTTGCTTGCAGGATTACATCTTTTCAGTAAAAAGGTGGCCAAAGCGGTTGAAAAAGCGATTCCCTGCAAACGGATCGGAATCGCCGTAATAGGTCTGGAAGTTCCTCATACCCACATCCACCTGATACCACTTCAGAACGTGCAGGACATTAACTTCAGCCGGCCCAAGCTGGTCGTTTCCAAAGAAGTAATGGAAGAAACCGCTGCCAAAATAGTGGCTTCCTTATTATAAGTGCCCCTGACCCTGGGTAGGATCTCCCTTACTTAACCTTGTAAACGGATAAGTTCATGATACGCTTTAAGGTATTTAGTCAACCTTTCAGCATCTGAATCCTTCACCTGAAGAAGTCTGGTAAGATCCATGTTGCTGCGCAGATCATGGAGTTTTACCCGAATGGCCAGAGGATTTTTTTTCACCCTTTCGGTAAACAATTCATAATCCTCTTCCGGAGATTCTTTGGTAAGGCATTTCACTGCCTCTACGATCGTTTGCGAAAAACCCTCTTCCGCCAGTTGCTCAAAAGTCCAGTCAGTATCCTCCACTACATCGTGCAGCGCTCCTACGATTCTTTCATCGTCGGTACTTCCCGCCATCGCCACTTGCAATACATGCAGAATATAAGGCCGGCCGGCCCGGTCCAATTGCCCTTTATGGGCTGCCACTGCAATTTCCAATGCTCTTTCGATTGTCATACCTGTATTATTTTGATTGTTATATAAAAATGGATCAAGCCGGTTCTCCTAATAATCGTTGAAGCATTGAAGAAATCTTCTTCTCTTCCCAATAAATCTCCGTTCCCGGCAATGCTGTATAAAATTCTCCCATGGTCAAACGCTCCAATATCGCGTTCACAGCGGGGTTCTGATAATCGATCTCCATGCCTGCCTGATACAAAGCCGTGATTTCCTGCCAGGCAACATTGGATCCTATCAGATAAGGGAGTTGGTGGGCTATGTATTCATACAATTTTGTAGGGATACAATTTTCTGTGCTCTTATCCGGCCGGTATGCGATCAAGCCTACATCAGAGGACGCGACCAATTGAAGAATTTCAGCATGAGGAATAAATTGATCTCCGCCTTTCAATACAATGAACCGGGACGACCGGATACGCTCTTTCAGTTTTTCCAGCACCGTTTTACGGGGAGCAAAACCCGCTATTACTAACCGTATGCGAGGATTCTCCGCATGCATTTTTTCTGCCAGTCCTACCGCTTCGAAAACACCGTAATTCTCGGCGATCGTTCCGGTATACAACAACTGAATGGTATCATCTTCTCTCGCGACTCTGGCCATAACCGAAGATTCCGGCAACTTATTTTCCAGTATAATACTTTTGTTTCTGGAGAACGAGAACTCTTTTTCATAGTTTTTTTCTGCCAGCAGATATTGATCTACCCACGGACGGGTGATGTATTCGAATCCCCTCACACCCACTGCCAGCAGATGTTTGATCACGGGAGGAAACGAGGAAGTATAGACCAGGTTCCTGAAATAATTTTCCTGTACATCATACACAAGCTTCCCTCCTTTCAGTATTTTATATATTACGGCTGGGAGCAGCAATTCAAAGGTAGCCACGATGACCATATCCGGTCTTCGCCGGAACAAATAGCGCAGGAAAATCCAGCCGGCAAAAAAACGCCGGAAGCTCAGACGGGAAAAAGAAAAAAGAGGATCAAAATAAATCGTAGAGGAAGAGGATACTTCCCGAACTTTCTGACCTACAAGATATACCTGATAATTCCCCGACTTGTTTATTGAAATTGCAGTTTTTTCGTAATTTCGTGAGTCGTTTACAGGTTTGAGTACAGAGGCGATTACTATTTTCTTTTGATTCATTTGCCTGATATGACAGAATTAAATTTAAAATAATTTTCAAACAATTAATAGCATGAAGGAAATAATAGAAAAAGCCTGGGCCGACAGAAGTCTCCTGCAGCAAAAAGAAACAACCGATACGATCCGCCATATCATCGAAGAACTGGATAAAGGCAGACTTCGTGTGGCAGAACCAAAGGAAGACGGAAGCTGGCTGGTAAACGAATGGATCAAAAAGGCCGTTATTCTTTATTTTCCTATCCAGAAAATGAAAACCATTGAAGTGGGACCATTCGAATACCACGATAAGATGGAATTGAAAAAAGATTATGAAAAACTTGGTATCCGGGTAGTTCCTCCTGCTGCGGCACGCTACGGTGCTTACCTGAGCAAAGGAGTGATCCTGATGCCTTCGTATGTAAATATCGGAGCTTATGTAGACGAAGGAACAATGGTGGATACCTGGGCTACCGTAGGAAGTTGCGCCCAGATAGGGAAGAACGTACACCTTAGCGGAGGTGTAGGAATCGGAGGCGTACTGGAGCCGGTACAGGCAGCCCCTGTCATTGTAGAAGACGGAGCCTTCATCGGTTCCCGTTGTATCATTGTAGAAGGAGTCCGGGTAGGAAAAGAAGCTGTACTGGGAGCAAACGTAACTCTTACAGGAAGTTCAAAAGTAATCGACGTGACCGGAGATAAACCGGTAGAATACAAAGGGTATGTACCAGAGCGTTCTGTAGTGATCCCTGGCTCTTATGCCAAAAAATTCCCGGCCGGAGAGTTTCATGTCCCTTGTGCACTAATCATTGGAAAACGTAAACCAAGTACCGACCTTAAAACATCCCTCAACGATGCGCTGCGGGATAATGATGTAGCGGTATAAGGCAGATCACACTAAGATACTTGATACCAGATTCAAGATGCTGGATAAAGTTTTCAAAGAAAGCATTGAATAGACAAATTGATCGCATGTTAGTATCTGGAATCCGGTATCCTTATTATTGAGATGAGTTCTAGTATAAAGCAATACCTCCCGGGGACCTGATCATTCCTGTATCCGGGAGGTATTACTTTTTTCAGACTCTACCAGGTCAAATTTCTGAGATACAAGCTGCCGGATAAATCTTTCTCTCACATAAAAGTTGATGTTTCCATTCAACGTTTATGATCATAATGCGACCTGGCATCCAGGATGCCGACCTCTTGTATCTTAAAACCAAGGAGAGACACGATTATTTCGTTGAAAAATCTTCCGGCTAATCTTTTACGATGGAATTAGGTTTTATATGTTGATAATCGGCCAGGCGGGTCCGAAGGTTTTTTACCGTTTTCATAGGGCCTTCTGCCGACACCATATTGACAACCCAATCGGGTAAACTTCCTGCAGGGTCAAAATTGACCGCATAATTGATCTCCACCAATCCTCCCGGTTTAGGGGTAAGGATCCAGAAGGCGTGATACGACCGGATCCGGATATGCGATTTAAGTACCGGAAGATACTCCGGAGCTCCTGCACAGTCGATCGAAACTACTTTTGTTTCCGGATCCTGACGGACGATCGTATGGATGATAAGATCGCGGTTTTGTACGGGCCAGGGCATTTCGGTCGTCTGATAATGATAGGTTTCCAGTTCGGAAACCTTTTCAAGTATCTCTGCCGATCCGCATCCGTATACCCACTGAGGATAGTTGGCCTTCTCCGACAGTATCGTTACAATGGACGACAATGAACCTTTTACATCGGTAAGTACTTTCAGCTCATTCAATGCTCTTTGTCCTTCTGTCTTCCTGGAATAGATCCGTATATGATCTTCGTCTTTCACCAGTGTCCATTCGTTTGACTGTGCTACGGTTCCTTTCCAGACCAGCAAGAACAATAAAGAAAAAATAAGCCGGGGTTTCATTTATTTTATTTCCGTAAAAGCATTTTCTTTTTTAGCAGGCAAAATAGTATGATGGATATTCGACAGTTTTCCGGATACCTTATCTACATCAAAGGTCGATACTTTTTCCTCAGATTCTATTTCCACTTCAAAATGGCCGTATACTTCACGGATATTCAAGGTCCGGTCTTCGGTAAGTTTTCGTTGCGGTAAAAGTGTGGTATCTCCGCTTTTATTGATATTTTCAATGATGGATTTTACCTGCTTCTCGTATAATTTCGGGTTGTCGTAGAATATGGTAGAAAAGAATCCTGAATTGCTCACTTCCTTGATGGTAACCTTCTGGTTGACCATATCTACATATACTGGCACATAATAAGAGGTCAGTACAGGCACATACCGCGCAGATATATCAAAAATAACATACATTTTAGTAGCATTGGCCATCACCTTGATCCGGTCATAGTGGGCCGCCTTAAATTCCGGATCGTTGATATGCTTGACAGCTCTGTCGATCAGCTCTTTTCTGGAAAGTTTTTTCAGATCATCAATCCCTTTCTTTTGCAGTGTTTTGTCCTGTGCAAAGCCATACTGGCTGACCAGGATCAAAAGAAACAGGAACATCCATCCCCTCTTTCTACTATAGTTGTTTGTTTTTTTCATGCGGTTCGTTAAATAAATGTATCTGGCGGATCTTATTTTTAAAACTTATTCATATCGATCTTAAAACGGTCAATGATCACTCTTTCTTCTCCTGAAATACCATCAAAGGATTCTGATACTTTCTCCATGAAGCTCAGACACTTCTTTTTCACAGAATCTGTAAAATCGAAATCATAACGGTTTGCTTCCAGCGTGTCAATCGCATAATTGTACGATTCATCCAGTGAAATGTTATCTTTTTCCAATTTGTCAAACATATTGGAAATCCATTCATTGTCAGCATCGGATAGTTCAAACTCTTTCTGAGCGAGTTTTCTGATCGTTAATTTTTCTTCGTCCTGGATAACGCCGTCTGCTTTTGCAATTGCATAAGCAAGGCTTCCCATTGCAATGTGTATGTTCTGTAGTGCCATTAGTTAGTTAATTTTAACAGGTTTTAAAGCCGTAAAACCGTTCATCGCCTCTTATGGGAAGAACAGGTTTTATGCTTTTAGATATAATAACGTATTAGTTTAATTCCAATTATAATAAATATAATGCAAAGAACAACATTAAACAAGATGTTCAAAAGGACTAAAGAATAATTCCCCGTTTTAAGTAATCCGAGTGTTTCATTGCTAAAAGTAGAAAAAGTACTGAATCCTCCGCATATACCGGTGATCAGGAAAGCATAATACGAATGATTGTCTTCATATTTAGCCTGGATCAGTCCTGCGAACAAGCCCAGTAAAAGACAGCTTATACAATTGGCCATCAAAGTGCCCAGGGGAAAAGCCAGCATCAACGGATTAAACCACTTAGAAACAAAGAAGCGGAGTAAACTTCCTACTCCGCCTCCTATAAATACGAGAAAATAAGTTTTCACCTTATTATTTTATTGCTTCATTTTTGCCGCTTCACTGGCTGCCTTATTGGTTGGGTCCAGAGTACGTACATTATTCCAGGCCTCGTCTGACTTTGATTTGTCTTTATTGACCAGTAAGTAATAAGAACCAAGATAAGTATACGCTTCAATCAATTCTCTCTTGTTCTTTTCGGTGTCTGACTTTGCCAGGTCAATGAATTTTTCGTAGTACGGCTTGGCCAATGCTTTTTCCTGCTTAGGGTCCAGGTTGGCATTTGCTCTTGCACGGTATACATATCCGATCGGCAGGTCAGGCTTCAATTCGATCACAGATGCAAAAGCCTGGTCGGCATCGGTATAGTTTTTATCCAGCATATATGAACGGCCCATAGACAGATAGTCATTGGCCAATGCGGTTGATTTGGTAGCCGTTTTGGTAGCATCGATTTTTTTCTGATACGCTTCCGCCGCCTTGTCATATCTTTTGGCTACAAACCAGATGGCTGCGATCTCTCCGTACAATTCTTTACGGGAAGTATCTTTGTCTAATGCTTTGTAGTAGTATTCTACGGCCAGAGAATCCTCTCCTTTTTTATTCAGAATCTTTCCGTAATACTCATAATCCTGCGTAATGATCTTTTTCGCTTCTGCCTTGCTCCAGAAAATATCCATGTTTTTAAGTGCATTGGCATAATCTTTTGTTTCATACTGCGAATATCCGATCAGACGGTAAACTACCGGATTGCTGAAATTTTTCCTGGCCAGCCCGTTCAGGATCGTCAGGGCATTGGAATAATCTTCGTTGAGAAACAGGAAAGACGCATAGCGAAAATCCGCTTCATCGCTCTTATCTCTCAGCTCCAGGTATTTTTTGTAGCTTTCGATTGCTTTATCAAATTTCTTCGCACGGTAGTACAGTTCTCCCATTTCCCGGTAGATCGGAGCAAAGTCTGCATCCAGCACCAATCCGTCTTTAAAAGATTGCATTCCCACATCGTAGTTTTTAGCCGCCAGGTACAGCTTCCCTATTTTCCATAAAGGCTGAGGGGATTTCGGATCCAGCGACAACGATGCTTTGTACTGCTCAATTGCTTTAGACCCATCGTTGGAGGCGAAATAAGCATCTCCTAAAACCAGTTTCACCCATGGGTTCTTTGGATCCACTTCTGCTCCTTTTGTAGCATATTCAAGGGCTTTCGCTGTTTCCGGCTTATCAAGTCCAAGATAATATTCGGCAATGGCCGCATAGATCCTTCCGTCTTTTTTAGCCAGCGAAACGGCTTTGTCAAAGTTTGCTTTTCCTTCTGTGGGATTACCGGCCATCGAAACTTTGCCCAACCCTGCATAGTTCAATGCACTGTTTTCATTTTGCTTTACAGCCTGCATGAACCAGTACCTTGCAGAATCAGCCTGATCGTTTTTCAGGTACACATCTCCCAGATAGTAATACTGGTCGGTACTTTTCTGATCTGTTTTAACCAGGCCGGTCAGAATATCTTTGGCTTTCTGGTATTGTTCACGATCGGAATATCTGATCGCATCTTTTAGTGTTTGTTGTGCCGATGCGGATAGCGTGACTACCATGGACAACAGCGCTAATTTGATTGTTTTCATACTCTCACTATTTTTTAATTATTATATCTCTTGAAGGCATTCGAAAAGGCATAAGCCCTGATTTTAATACAATCCTCTGCCCTCTTTCACTTACTACAAAATTGGCAAAACCCGTTCCAAGGTTTTTTTGACCATCCAAATTTAAGATGAAAATATCACGTATGAAAGGATATTTTCCAGTAATCAGCTCTTCCTGCACAGGATAGCCCTCCAGCAGCGTTCCTGAGGAATCTTTGTATTGAACCGGTAATAATTTTACTTTTTCTAATCTTCTTTTAACCTTGGGATCATCATAATCACTTACCAACGCCATGCCAATAATTCCAATTGCTTCCGGATGAGTAGTAATATAATCGATCACAGCACTGTCGCTCCCCGCTGCTGCAATGTTATGCAAAGTATCCTGCTGAAAAAGGCCCTTCAGATACAGTAGGTTACCGGAACTGCTTTTATCACAAACTAACTGTTTTTGGGTTTCTCCGGACAATATTTTTTTAATCTGCGCTTCTGTAAGGTATTTATCTTTACTCCCTATGGCAGCAATAAACACCAGTGCATCGGAGGCTATTTTATTGACCTTCGGAGTACGTCCACGTTGCATGGCTCTTTCACGTTCTCCCTCTGTAAGGGGTCTTCCTGCGATCACCACATCAACTTCTCCTTCCAGCAGTTTTTGGACTGCCTGCTCCTGCGGCAAATATTCAAGGGCCAGTGTGGCATTCGGATAGATCGCTTCAAATGTTTCAACCGTTGTTCCCAACAAAGGCTGAAAGGTATCATCGGCGGAAAGCCTGAGCGTACCACTGGTAGGAGAATTTTCCGTTTCTTCCTGAGAAGTGTGGTCAGAACCGGTAGTACAGGCCGTTGCCAATATAAAAATCAGCAGCAGAAAGAACCTGTTTTTTTGTTTTTGAAAAATATACATATTCATGGCTAACTTAATCTTCACACACCTCCAGCACATTCATTTTTTTATGATTTCAGGCCGAAC
>CAYTGJ010000133.1:649-1149 GCA_964437245.1 uncultured Chitinophagaceae bacterium | reverse complement strand
ACATGATCTGTAACTGTTCCCAGAGCTGCTTTTTCAAGTTCTGGTTGGATTCGATCTGCCAGACCGCATCGGCAGCAATAATCTGCGTGGATTTTACCTGTGTACACTTGTACAATGGTAGTTCCAGGGCAGGAATTGTTACTCCAAACAACACCAATTTCTGGAATGCATAACGCGAGGCTATGTCCATAATAGTAATATCCCTGAAATTGATAGGTTCATACTCTCCCTGCTGCACTTTGGAAGCCGTCATCACTTTCTCCAGGAATGCGGATTCTCGGGGACTCAAGGTATCTTCTTCCGAGCTGAAAAGCAGGATGCATTTTTTAGAGATCTTTTCCGTCGCCGGTGTCGGCATTTTCGGGGTTACCGGAATGGAAACAAGCTCCGGTTTAACAGGAGTACTGATCACGTCGACAGGTTCTGTCGGCACTTGCGGTGACGTATTGATTTCCGGGGTTTCATATCCCATTAGATAGACCGGATCCTCAAACAATTGC
>CAYTGJ010000133.1:0-639 GCA_964437245.1 uncultured Chitinophagaceae bacterium | reverse complement strand
TCCCTTAAAGTTACCACTATATCTCTTTTCATACAACCCGTCAAAGGCCATTTATACACAGTTTTGCTAAAAATACCACCTTAATGAAGAGTAGATACAATATTTTCCTATTTTTGCACCGGAAATTAACATTAAAACAAAGAAATGAAAGGTCCTGTTTCACAATTTATCGAAAATCATTATCTACACTTCAACGCAGCTGCATTGGTGGATGCTGCCAAAGGTTACGAAGCTCACTTAAATGCCGGCGGCAAAATGATGGTGACACTTGCCGGAGCCATGAGTACAGCGGAATTGGGAAAATCACTGGCAGAAATGATCCGTCAGGACAAGATCGCCATTATCTCCTGCACCGGTGCTAACCTGGAAGAAGATATCATGAACCTGGTGGCGCACAACTCCTACAAAAGAGTGCCTCACTACCGTGACCTGAGTCCTCAGGACGAATGGGACCTGCTGGAAAATCATTATAACCGTGTAACAGATACCTGTATCCCGGAAGAAGAAGCTTTCAGAAGATTGCAAAAACATATTTATAACATCTGGAAAAATGCAAACGATAAAGGTGAGCGTTTTTTCCCGCATGAATTCATGTACAAAATTCTTCTTTCCGGAGAATTGGAACAATACTATGAGATC
>CAYTGJ010000132.1:0-13007 GCA_964437245.1 uncultured Chitinophagaceae bacterium | reverse complement strand
GGGAGGACGGCGTTATGCCAAGTATACCAACCTGAATCCCGGGACCTACCTGTTCAGGGTCAAAGGAGCCAACAACGATGGTATCTGGAACGAAACGGGTGTTTCTATTTCCATTGTCATTTCTCCTCCCTGGTGGAAGACCTGGTGGTTCATTCTCCTGGAAGTACTGGTATTGCTGAGCGTGTTGTATCTAATTTATTTTTTAAGGATCCGGAATATCCGAAAAAAAAATATACAACTGGAGGAAGTGGTACATCACCGTACAGAAGAATTACGGTTGAGCAACGAACAACTGGAGGCCTTTATTTACAAAGCATCCCATGATATTAAGGGGCCTCTCCGGTCTATCATTGGCCTTACTACTGTGGGTCAGAAAGATGTTTCCGATCCCACGGCTCTTGTCTATTTTGATCACATTCTGAAAAGTACCAGTAAGCTTGACAAGCTTCTGGCAGACTTGTTGGAACTTACCAAAGTAAAAGAGGCCAGGGTAACCAAAGAAAAAATAAACTTCCGTGAGCTGATCAATGAGGCACTGGCCAAATTCGAACACATGGGAGGCTATGACAAACTTAATATTACTGTGATGGTAAAAGAAAATGGAGCCTTCTTTTCGGATAAGAAATTATTGAATTCGATCATCCAAAACCTGATCGAGAATCCTATCAAATACCAGGATCCTTCGAAGGAGAACCGCTATCTTGATATTGAAGCTACTGTAACAGAGCACCAGGCGGAACTTAAGTTTTCAGACAACGGAATAGGCATCCCTTATGAGATCCAGGGGCGTGTGTTTGAAATGTTCTTTAAAGCAAGCGAACGCTCCGGCGATACGGGGCTGGGATTGCATATCGTGAAAACTTCCGTGGAAAAACTAAACGGTCATATTATTCTGAACAGCAAGCCTGGGATAGGATCTGCCTTTACGATCACTTTCCCTCAATAGCTTGTCTCAGGTCTTCGATCAGATCTTCCACATCCTCGATTCCCACGCTCAGGCGTATGAGAGAGTCTTTAAGTCCTGCTTTTTCCCGTTCGGCTTTCGGAATGCTGGCATGCGTCATGGAGGCCGGGTGTCCGCACAGGGACTCTACTCCTCCCAGGGATTCTGCCAGAGAGAAGAGCTGAAATTTTTCCAATACCTGAATGGTTTCCTGGATACTATCTCCTTTCATTGTAAACGAAAGCATTCCTCCGAAGTCTTTCATCTGGCTTTTGGCCACTTCATGATTTTTATGAGAGGTAAGTCCGGGATAATAGACCTTGTCTATTTTGGGATGCGTAGATAAAAAAGCAGCGATCCTGGCGGCATTTTCACAGTGGGCTTTCATCCGTAGGTGAAGCGTTTTGATGCCCCGCAGCACCAGGAAGCAGTCTTGCGGACCGGGTACTGCTCCGCAGGCATTTTGTATAAACGCCAGCCGGTCGTGTAGCTCTTTGTCGTTGACTACAATGGCCCCCATCACTACATCCGAGTGGCCTGCCAGGTATTTGGTCACCGAATGCGTGACCACGTCCGCCCCCAGTTCCAGAGGATTTTGAAGGTAAGGAGTGGCAAAGGTATTGTCGACAACGGTAAGAATATTTCTGGCTTTGGCAATGGTGCAGATTGATGAAATGTCTACAATGTTGAGCAGTGGATTGGTGGGAGTTTCTATCCAGATCATTTTCGTACGATCGTTGAGAAGCGATTCTACGTTTTTGACTTCGTCCATTGCCACGAAATGAAATTTTATACCAAACGTTTCGTATACTTTTGTGAAAATACGATAAGTCCCTCCGTACAGGTCGTTGGTTGAAATTACTTCGTCTCCGGGTTTCAGCAGTTTTAGCAATGTATCGGTCGCAGCCATTCCGGAGGCAAAGCACAGTCCGTACTGCCCGTTTTCCAGCGCAGCAAGATTTTTTTGCAGAGCCGTCCTGGTCGGATTGTGTGTCCGTGAATATTCATATCCTTTATGGTCTCCCGGGGATGCCTGCACATACGTAGAGGTTTGATAAATGGGAGTCATAATGGCTCCTGTGGAAGGATCGGGTTCTATTCCTGCATGGATGGCTTTGGTTCCGAATTTCATATCGTTTTATTTTTCTTTCTTTTTTAAAGAGATGCCAGAGCATCCCGGATTGACAAATTAGGGAATTCGTGCTAAAGAAAAAAATACTCTTTGTCAGAAAGGAAGCCTCATAAGTGATGTACCTTCACCGGGAGTTTGTTACCTTTGCGGTATGATTTCCGGAATACTGAAAAATAGTGGCTCTTCCTTGTTACTTTTAGTACTGATGCTGGTACTACCTGTTTTGGGAAGTTCCGGAAGCATCTGGTACCTGATCCGGTACGAAAGCCTGATCCTGGAGTTTTCGATCGTGCAATGGGTCTTGTTTTTCTTCCTGGTATCGTTTACCATGGCTTTTGCACTTACTCCTACTACTTTTGTGGCGTTGGTCACCGGATATTTTGCAGGATGGAGCGGCTTGTACGGTTTGGTGCCTTCTTACCTGCTGGCTTCTTTCCTTGGGTATGTACTGGCTTATACGATTGACAAGGGAAATTTTTTTGAGGAGATCCGTAAAAGAGAAAAAGTAAACCGGCTGATCGGAAATCTCAAAAAAAATGAATTCTGGGTGATCTTCTTTTGCCGCATCTCTCCTGCCCTGCCCTTTGCCATGATGAATGTGTTCCTTTCTTTTATGAAGGTCCGTTTGAAAAATTTTATAGGCGGAAGTCTCCTGGGAATGTTGCCGAGAACGGTTCTCTCGGTTTGGATCGGGACTCAGGCTACTGACATTATCAAAATACTTCGTGGTACGGAAGAACCGGACCTCAGCAAGCTTCTGGCTGTTTTGTTGCTGGTCTTATCGATTGTAGGGTTGTATAGTCTGGTTACAAGAGCGTTGCGAAAATACGAGGGTTGATTATTGTCATTGGCAGCTAGTTGATATTGACT
The DNA here is from genome assembly GCA_964437245.1 of uncultured Chitinophagaceae bacterium. Classification (GTDB taxonomy): domain Bacteria; phylum Bacteroidota; class Bacteroidia; order Cytophagales; family Cytophagaceae; genus JANYCO01. The sequence goes on along the minus strand of CAYTGJ010000132.1, from coordinate 10,062 downwards.
GGTCTGAGAAAATTTTAAATCATAAAAAAAGAGACGTATCGTTTACGTCTCTTTTTAGTTTTATCAGTAATTTCAGGATTGCTGTTAAGGCAGTCTTGGGAATTTGGAGAAATCCGGTTCTCTTTTTTCCATAAAAGCATTTTTCCCTTCTTTTCCTTCTTCGGTAAGGTAGTAAAGCAAGGTTGCATTTCCGGCAAGCTCCTGGATCCCGGCTTGTCCGTCCAGTTCTGCATTGAAAGAGGATTTCAGCATCCGTAGGGCGATCGGGCTTTTCTTCAGCATTTTGTTGCACCAGGCTACGGTTTCTTCTTCCAGTTTTTCCAGTGGTACTACTTTGTTTACAAGTCCCATGTCAAGCGCTTCCTCTGCATTGTATTGATCACAAAGGAACCAGATCTCTCTTGCTTTTTTCTGACCTACGACCCGTGCCAGATAAGAAGCTCCGAATCCTCCGTCAAAGCTTCCTACGACAGGCCCTGTTTGTCCGAAACGTGCATTTTCAGCAGCAATGGACAAGTCGCATACGACGTGTAGTACGTGTCCTCCTCCTATGGCCCAGCCTGCTACCATGGCTACCACCGGCTTGGGGATAGAACGGATCTGTTTCTGAAGATCGAGTACATTTAATCTTGGTACCATGTCTTTCCCTACATACCCACCGTGTCCTCGTACGCTTTGGTCTCCTCCGCTGCAAAAAGCTTTGCCTCCTTCTCCGGTCAGGATGATCACGCCAACACTTTGATCCTGACGGGCATGTTCCATCGCTTCGCTCATTTCCTGTACGGTAAGCGGAGTAAAGGCATTGTGTTTATGAGGTCTGTTGATGCTTATTTTGGCTATCCCCTGATAATGGGAATAAATGATGTCTTCGTATTCTTTAACTATTTTCCAGGGATATTTACTTTGCATGATAATTACGGTTCTTGTTTGTGACCAAAAATACAATAATTCTCACAAATGAAAGAAGGAAACTAAGATATTTAGACGGTGGCGGATTAATTTTAGTGGCGATTCCGGATCCACGATTCAAGATACGAGATGCCGGATACAAGATAGATATTAGTAGTATAGAAATCGCTGTAGTGTATTCTAACACAGGTCTTTCTTAAACTGTTTCCATACCGCTGTGTTTTTAGTTCCGTCGGTGATCAGTTCGAGTACTTTGGGACGGTTTCCGGCGGTGAAGAAATCAGGGAGTAGTGTAGAGAAGCTTTCCCGGTCTTTTGCGCTATAATAATCCAGTTCAAAGTCTTTCAGGGTATTCTCTGCCGTCAGTGCCTGCCGGGTTACGAAATACTCTTCTCCTTCCGGCTGGGAAGCAGGTCCGTCGATCATTCTGAAGATCCCTCCTCCATGGTTGTTTAGAATTACAATACGCAGGTTGGGCGGGAGATAATTATTCCAGAACGCATTCCGGTCATACAGGAAAGACATATCGCCGGTGATAACGGTCACCAGCCGGTCGGTAGCCAGGGCTGTTCCGTAGGCAGTACTGATGGTTCCGTCAATGCCGCTGGTGCCACGGTTGGCTACTATTTCCAGCGATTTTTGTCTGGTGCTGATATAATTGGCATACCGTACAGGCATACTATTGGCAAGGTGTAGTACCGATTGGCCGGGAATGGCATCGAGAATTTTATACAAAGCTTCAAATTCTGAGAAGGCTGGTGCAGCGGCGAAGAATTTCTGTATAAGGGGAACATAATGCCGGTCGGTATCCTGCCAGTTTTTCTGGTAGGCAGCGCAGTGGGTCTTTTGTCCGGCAAGGAATCCGAAAAAATATTCAGGAGTCACCGGGATATGCCGGGTGAGACTTTGGAAGGTGTCGGCTACCGCTCCGGATTCCTGGATATGCCAGTGGGCCTGTGGCTTGTAGTTTCTCAGGAAAAGCTTAAGACTTTTGGAAATCACAGAATTCCCAAAGCTGATCAGCAGTTCCGGACGTAAGGACTCCTGTTGTCCGTTGAGAAACAGATCGTGGTGCTGTATACTTCCTTCAAAGCGGTGGTTGGAAATGATATCCGTAACGACCGGGATTTCCAGATGCTCCAGCAGGGCTGTCAGGGAGGCATGGGAAGAAGATTGCCCGGCTACAACGAGGATCCTGCTGAATTGCTGTAGTTCCTGTTGGAGCATGGCCTGGGTAGCTTCGCTGAGTACTTGTACCGGTGGTAGTGCTTCAATCAGCTGGCAGTTTTCTGAAAAGGTGATCTCTCCTTTCGGATAAAAGGGTTCGCGGAGCGGAATATTGATATGCACCGGCCCTTTCGGAAAACGGGAAGCCATATTGATCGCCTCGTTCAGGATCCTTTCTACCTGCCATTGGGCATCCGGATGGCTGGTGTCTGCCGGAAGGGTATAACTACTTTTTACATGAGCTCCATACAGGTTGTTCTGGCGGATAGTTTGTCCGTCGAGCTGATCAATCCATTCGGGAGGACGGTCTGCGGTCAGGATCAGCAAAGGAATATGCTGGAAGTAAGCTTCTGCCACGGCAGGGGCATAGTTGTAGGCGGCAGATCCGGAAGTACAGATCAGTACCGAAGGCATTTCCGTGATCCTGCTTAAGCCCAGTCCGATGAAGGCAGCCGAACGCTCGTCCGGAATAATATATTTTTGTATATTCTGTTGCCTGGCGAAAGAGACCGTGAGCGGTGCACACCGGGAGCCGGGGCTGAGTACGGCATGGCGTATTCCTTTCAGTGAACAAATTTGTGCGATATTGTAGATGGCTTGCATGATGCTTTTGGGTCAGCTTATGATCATTGTTTATACTACTTCGGCTACTACAAAGGTACTTCCGCCCACGTATATGAGGTCCTCGGGATTGGCTGCGGATTTCGCTTTTGTGAGTGCTTCGGAAACTGTTTCTGCTATTTCTCCTTTAAGGCCTGTCGCCCATGCCTTGGAAGCTAGTACAGAGGCATTCAGTGCTCGTGGCAGAGAAGGCATGGTAAAGAAGTACCAGGCGTTTTTAGGGAGCAAGGATAAGACGGCTTCGATCTCTTTGTCCTTCACCATTCCCAGGACGATATAAAGGTGCTGGTAGGAAAGCGTTTGGAGCTGTGCCGTGATATATCGGATCCCGGCTTCGTTGTGCGCGGTATCACAAAGGATCCGTGGGGACTGTTGCAGGAAATACCAGCGGCCTTTTAAACCCGTTATTTCCACTATTCCGGCAAAACCTTTCCGGATGGATTCTTCCCCGATATTCCATCCGAGGTCCTTTAAGAGATCCAGTACCGCCAGTACTCCTTTGATATTTTTTTCCTGATAAAAACCTCCCAGTCCGCAACGGAGTTTTTCAAACTTGTTTCTGACGGTGACGGTCATTTTTCCTTCCGAAAATTCTACTTCATCCAGCGTGAACAGATCTTCGGCAAAGAAAAGAGGGGCTTTTTTTTCAGTAGCTTTCCGGAGAAATACGTTTGTCAGAGAGGCTTGTTTTTCTCCTATCACCACGGGGATCTCCTGCTTGATGATCCCGGCTTTTTCAGCTGCAATTTCTTCCAGTGTATTGCCCAGGTATTGCATATGATCAAAGCTGATATTCGTGATCAGGGAAACTTCCGGCACTACGATGTTGGTGGCATCCAGTCTTCCTCCCATACCTGTTTCAATGATGGCAATGTCTACTTTTTCCTTCGCAAAGAAATAAAAAGCCATTAAGGTAGTGATCTCAAAAAAAGAAGCCTGGCAGGAAGTAAAGAAATCAAAATGTTCGGATACAAATGTCCGGATCGCTTCTTTCGGCACTTCCTGTCCGTTGATCCGGATGCGCTCGGTAAATTCTTTCAGGTGAGGCGAAGTATAGAGCCCGGTTTTGTATCCGGCACTTTGCAGGACGGCAGCAATAAGGTGCGAGCTGCTTCCTTTGCCATTTGTCCCTGCGATGTGTACCGTACGAAACTTCCGGTGAGGATCTCCGAAATAGGCTGACAGTGATGCAATGCGTTCCAGTCCTGGATGATAAGCACCTCCCCCTGTTTTTTCAAACATAGGAAAGCTGTTATAAAGAAAATCGATGACTTGTTTGTAATCCATCATAATTAAGGATTACGAAGGTAAAAATTTTTGCACTAATAAAGAGCCGGAGCTAACATAGATGCATAAAAAAATCCCATCCGGAGAGGATGGGATTGAATTTCTTAGTGTTGAAAATTGAACATATAACCAGATTTCTTTTTCTTTGCTTTTTTATGGCTATGGTGTTTCCCGCCGCCTTTCGGTTTACTTACTGCAGCAAATGACGAACCTGCTACCATCGCTACCATTAGAATTGCTACAAGATACTTTTTCATATTCATTTATTTTTTGTGGTTTTACTAAAATCTTCTCTTTCTGTTTGTATGTATAGTCATAAATATTGTGAAAATATTCCTAAAATCATAACAAAATAAGGACTATTTTTATAAAAAATTAAACGGTGTGTATTTTAATAATTTAGGTCGTTTATTATCAGTGGTTTATCCAGGATTGAGCTGGGCCCGGAAAACGGTGGATAAGGTAATATACCTGACGTTTGACGACGGACCGATCCCGGGAGTGACTGATTATGTGCTGGAAGAGCTGGACCGCTATCAGGCAAAAGCTACTTTTTTCTGCGTGGGAGATAATGTACAGAAACACCCTTCGGTTTTGCAGAAGGTTATTTCCAGAGGACATAAGGTAGGCAATCATACGTTCAATCATCTGAACGGATGGAAGAACGACACTGAGGTTTACATAGAAAATACCCGGAAATGTGATGAGGTATTGTGTAGTACCATTCCCGGAGGAGAAGAGCAGGCATACTATAGCAGTGCCAGTCGTAAGAAACTATACAGACCGCCTTATGGCAAGATCAGGAAAGCGCAGATCAGGTATTTGAGAGATCAGTATGAGATCGTCATGTGGGATGTCCTGACAGGAGATTTTGATAAGAATCTTTCTCCGGAAAAATGTCTGAAAAAAGCCATCCGGTACACCCGCCACGGATCGATCGTGATCTTTCACGACAGTGTAAAAGCCTTGCCCAACCTGCAATATGTCCTCCCCCGTTATATGGAACACTTTACGAAAGCAGGCTACCGCTTTGAAAGCTTATGAACTGGATGTTTTTTGTGTTGACCGGATACTACTGTATCCTTTTGGTGTACCTGCTGGTATTACTCATACTGTTTTTTACCCGGAAAAAAGATAACCCTGCGGCTGCTTTTGCCGGAGAACAACCATTTATTTCCGTTTTAGTGGCTGCACGTAATGAAGAAGATAATATACTGTCCTGCCTGGAAGCTCTGGCAGCCCTCTCCTGGCCTTCTGACAGGCTGGAGGTACTGATCGGTGATGACCAGTCTGAAGATAGGACAGCTGAGGTCGTACAGCAGTTTATTGCTTCCAGTCCCCATTTTCACCTTTACTCTATCCGGGAAAATCTTGGCGTAGCCAAAGGAAAGGCCAATGTGCTGGCCAATCTTGCGCGGAAGGCGAAAGGGGAATTTTTCTTTATAACGGATGCGGATATCCGGGTGCCTTCCCAGTGGATCCAGAGCCTGCTGGCGAATAGAGAGAAATCCATGGGAATTGTTTCCGGAGCCACGCGAATGGAGGAACATTCTTTTTTCAGCTATTGTCAATCGGTGGATTGGGTGTATGGATTCAGCATGATCAAAACAGCATCGGACGCAGGGATCCCGGTGAGTGCGGTGGGCAACAACATGATGATCTCGGCAGAAGCGTACAGAAGTACGGGAGGCTATGAAAAGATCCCCTTTTCGGTGACGGAAGATCATGCCTTGTTTGTGGAAACCCTGAAACAGGGATGGGGATACAAAAACCTGATGTCGCCTGACTGCCTTGCGGTTACCAAGCCTGTTGCCTCCCTGGCCAAATTGCTGGTTCAGCGTAAACGATGGATGCAGGGAGCGGTAAAAGTTCCTTTTGTCTTGTTGTTGTTCTTGTTTTTACAATCGTTGTTTCTGCCCGCAGCGCTCATCGGTATTTGTTTTTTTCCATGGTACGGAAGTATCCTTTGGGCGATCAAAGTGGTGTTGCAGCAAACGATTATCCTGTTTTCTTTCCGAAGGCTGCAACAGCCGTATGATGTCTGGAAGGGACTCGTATCCTATGAATTATATTCGGGACTTCTGTCTCCCCTGGTATTATTCTATTACCTGCTTCCGACAAAGGTGAAATGGAAAGGGAGACAGTATGAATAGGAATTTTCCTGAAGTGTTTTGTAAAGAAGGGAGTGGTTGATTTATCAGGATAGGTTCTGGAGGCTAGGCAGGGAAATTCATTTAAGAATAGTAGTGTAAATAGTTTCAATTTCTCTTTTAAAATCACTAACATCAGTTTGTTCCTGATATTCCTTTCTGTAGTTATTTATCTTATGAAGATACGTTTTGATGGCTGTTTTTGCCTCCTCATTGTAGTTCCAACGAATAAGAAGCTTTATCCCTTTTAAAATAATTCTGAAATCTTCATCAGGTTCGGTTTGTATCATTGTATAAAGAGACTCGTAATAGTGTGATAAATTATTTTTCCCCAGATAGTCTACGACAGCATCTCTCACAAATCCTGAAGAATGGTTGAGTAATGGTAAAATAGCATCTCCTATTTCCTGCTTGTGGTACGCTAATTCCCGTATTATTTTTTCAATTAAATAATGATTTTCATGATCGAGATTATGACTTATAAATACTTGAAGAACGGCAGATCGGTCAAGAGAGATAAGCCAGTCAGAGATGTATTCGTTGTCAATGTTACTATTTTTGGTGAGGTGATTACTGAGGAGTGTTGCCAGCTTATCCAGTAGTTTTTGTCTTTGAAAAATAACAGAGATTAAGGAAGTGATCCATTGCCAGTCCTCAGGCTTAGGATCGCTTTCATAAGAATCTATCTTTAGTTTTAAACTATCCAATAAATATTGATCATCAAATTCCGGATCGTTTAGTATACTTTCATTTAATTTTTGTATGATCAGGTTGTATTGATCTTCTATGGTTGCGGTATTGTTATCTTTTGAGTTGTTTAGTTCAACAAAGGTTTGTTCAAAAAGTTTTTCTAATTTTTGGGTTGAATTCATTTTTTGATGCTGATCTTATTGATATATTATACCATTTTATTTGTAAGTTTATAATATTCTAATGATAGAATTTTTTAAATTAATTTTCTATCTATTATATTTTGTTTAGAGTGGTAATTATTATCTTCTTTTCCTTGAAAAGAGCATCAGGGACATATTTTTTTATCGTTTCTATATGATCTTTTATAGGGAATTCTGATTTATCACCATTTGACCAATCTTTTATGTTTATAATTACCAATATGCTATCAACGCATGATTGAATACCTATGTGATTATCAACTTTGTGGTAATTTGCAATTGCATAGATCCACCAAGTAATGGAAGTTAAATAGGCTTTCTGAGTTCCACTGAATAATGCCATTGTTCTTGCTAATTCTGCTTTCGAATAGTTTATGTCATATTCAAATCTTTCTTCTAATTCTTTCATTTTTTTAGTGTATTGCTGTTCATTGGCGACAATTGCATTCATGTTTTTGTTCTTCTCTTCTTCAAATTTATTCACTATTTCTTGCTGCATTTTTTTGAATTGTTTATCAATCTGTGGATTTGTTATGGTGTCTGTCAATTCAGATAATGCTTGATGAATTTGTTTTTTAGCATAATAAAAGTTCCATAACCATGATGCTCCCAGTAATGTAACTGTAATTCCAATTAGGGTAGTAATAAGTATACCATAATTATTGGATTGATTTTCCAGGATATTCTGATATAATTCCACCAGTTCATTTTTTTGAATAGTGTCTTTATAGATAGTAAGAATTTCTGTTCTATAAATTGTATCCTTAACAAATACGGTATCTTTTATTACTATTATAGTCGAGTCTTTGGGCATGAATGGGAAGAGTTTTTAAAGGCTCAATTTACAAAAAATATTATACAAAATATACGTCTTGGGAATAGCTATGATAACTCTATTTGAGAGTAAAAAATATTATTTTTTTGCTTTTATATCATTAAGAATGATACTTTACTATCTTAGTGGCTTATACATGCCTTTTATTTTGGTTTGACTTTCAATTGACTTACATTAACACATAGTCAAACATGATTTCCTCTGATCTATTGATGTATACCTCCCTACTTTTTTAAAATTTCCCGTTTTGCTTTTTAACGATTGCTCTGGTGAGTGGGCTGTATAATCTGTTGTGAAAAGGATCTGCACCATACTTCATCCCAAAGCTTCCGATAGTTGAAAATATAGTGTCTGATTGCAGATTGGCTTTAAAGATAATATTCCCTTTAAGATCAATTAATCCCCATAAATTATTCAACTGGTAGGGAGGAATGTCTTCGAATCCATATTTTTCTTCTTTTATTACTGGAAAAATTGTCTGATGTAAAATAATATTTTCACTCATGTTTTTTGTTGTATTAGGGGATATCTTATAGATCACTTCTTAAATCTATTTCGAACGTTCCCTCGAAAATTCCGCGGTGTACCTTGGAGATTTGTTCCAGTGGTTTAGTATCATTAAATATATCTTCTCCTTTTATAATTCTGAATGGTTTGAGGTATTCATAAAGCTCTTGTATTAAGGAGTCGAAAAAATATTTTTGAAGGTTGTATTCATGACTAAATACAGAAATGCTGAAACCATTGATCATAAATTCTTTTTCGAAATAATAAGAAAGTAAAAAAGAAGCGTTTTTAAATTCATATTTTATCCATCCTCCTGTTGGCCAGTTGAGAAGTTCTTCAAAAGCTTTTTCAGCATCTTCTATATCTTGTGGATCATTCTCAATATTGTTATAATCTTCAAGGAAGTATAAATCTCCAATAGAAATTATTGCCCCTTTTTTCTTCAGAAAATTTTTATTCAAATCGAGTATTAATGATTTACTGTCTACTGATTTTAAAACGAATAGTATATCGATATAACTTTGCATATTATTTTCCCGTTCTTACTTCTGTTACTCCTTTACTCATTAACCATTTCTGTAATTCAAGATTGATTTCTGGTTTTGAAAACTGGTATATCCATTTTCTAGGAGGCATAATTTGTTTTCCATTTAAATATATTTTTGTTTTCCCTTCGAAAATTCGTTTCTGATTTGTGAATTGATCTAAATCTCTTCCTGATAATTTCTTTTCATCTGAATAGTCTCCAGCTTTTACTTCTATCATTTCTTCCATCGTAAATACGTCAATTTCAGTCAACATTCGGATAGCTTCTGGGCTACCAAAATGAATATTACCTTCGCCTCGGGTTATACTTCCTGCAAAGAAAATAATGGTAAGACCACTTGATATAGCATGCAACGCTGTTTTAGCTTCTGCTAATGTATTCTCATATTTAGAACTTTTACCTTTTAATTCATGCAATGTCTCTACAAGTTTTTTCCCTCCAGCGAGAGAAGATAGTAAAACTTCTTCTTCTTTGCTTAATCCGATAGTGTTAAACTCTATAGTTCCATTTGCAAATGTAGCATTTGGGGTAATGGTAATTTTATACCTAATATCATTGTCAGTTTTGACATTATCAAAAGGTTCTAAAAAAATAGATACTTTAATAGATTCTTTGACAAGTCCCTGATATTTTTTTTCCAAATTTCTAGCTAAATCTTGCTTTTCTCTATAAAATATTTCCAACGTTTTAGCTGTACTTTTTATTTTGAAATCTCTATCTATTTGTACTACATATTTTTCATGTGCGTTTCTATCTAGTTCGGTGGTTTTGTCGTCTCCTTTATCTTTATCAAAGTCTTCTTTAGACTTTTCTTTTGATTCTTTTTGGTTATTAGATTCTTTCCCTAGGTTTGTTTTTTTATTTTCTTTTGAATTTACGGAATCATCTTTATCATTATTAGCATTCGTTTTTTTACTGTTTTTAATTTTCCCAAACAGTTTCTTTATTTTATTAATAAAAAATTGAATTATCTTATCCATCACCTCATCAATAGGTTTCCGTATCCGTTGGATGATCTTGGTGATTCTTTCTGCGATTCCTCCCAGGTTCAGCCCTTGCGATTCCTCGATAGAGAGTGGTAAGGGT
>CAYTGJ010000131.1:5925-13043 GCA_964437245.1 uncultured Chitinophagaceae bacterium | reverse complement strand
AAATTAAGTTTCATCAACTGTATAATTAAACTCCTGCTGCCTACAAAAATATCTTTACCCGATTCCTGTTTAAGTTCTAATACTACTTCCTCTATAGGCCGTTTTTCCAACGTTGCACTTTCCCATTCTACATTATTTAGGGTATGAGAAAAAACAATTTTTGGAATTTTGTCTATCGCTATAGCAAAGTCGTTCATTGACTTTTCTTCTGAAGGATTGTCTAACAGTGTTCGCCAAAACTCCATCAGCTGGTACGTAGTTCTTCCGTATAAAATTGCGTCTCCGCCATTCAGCAATTCCTGATAATGTCGATGTATTTCTTCATCTGGCTGTAATACCGTGTGGTCGAAAACCCCATCAAGTGTCATATTAATTGCTGCAATCAATTTTCTCATATTTCTATTTTTCAATGTGACTTTTAATTCACCTTTTCTGATGTAAAAACTATACTGACGGTTTATAGTTACCTTTTTGTTACTTTATAAACATTTCCTTGACTATCGTATGTTGTCCATTCTCCGACAGGCTCTCCCTTTACAAAATTTCCGGAACGCTTAATTGTTCCGTCAATCCGATACCATTCCCAATACCCCTCGGGTTTTCCGTCAATAATTTTCCCTTTTGACCAAATAGTCTTACCGTTGGCGTGATATTTTATGGTAACTCCATCAACAATATCTTGAGCTTTTTCTTTCATTTTTACTTTTGTTGTACCTTCACCAATATGACTAAACCTACTATTAGCAGTAGTAATTAGTATCTTCTGTATCAAGCGGAACTCCCCCCATCCCGATAGCTCTGAAGTCGAAGTAAACACTTTAAAGTTAGCAAAAATTTCCATACAAAGAACTTAATCCAACCTGGCGTCACCATTGTTACAAACGATATTTTTTCATTTCAAGAAGTCTATTATTTCCTTCGCTACAATTTCGGGTTGTTCTTCCTGTGGAAAGTGTCCACTCGTTGCTAATCTTTTTGTCGTTGAATTTTGAAACCCACTTTCAAACTTATCAAGGTAATGCGGTTTAATTACAGGGTCTTTTATGCCCCAAACGAATAATGTCGGCTTACTTGAAATTGCTTGCCGTTTGTTCCACAGTTCTTCAAACCAATCCTGGTCGTTAAGCAACGACTTCGCAAATGCTACTGCTCCATTTCGTTGGGTTTTGTCAGCAAATGGTTTTGTGTATTGTGTTTGTAAATGTTTGGAAATTTTCCGGTCGCCAAACGATTTTGGCAAAATGAATTTTGGCGAAAAGTTTAAGTAACGATACAAAAACGGAAGTAAAGGACTTTTCAATATTCTGCTTAACTTAACGAAGTCAGGTTCTTTTTTACTGCTCCATAACCACGAGTTGAGAATAATCAACCGTTTTATTTTTTCAGGATATTGTAAAGCAAAGTTCAGCCCGATCGGACCGCCAAAATCGTGCACAACAAGTGTAATATTGTCCAACTGCTTTTCAAGCACAAATTTTTCAAGTGTTTTGCTATGGTTCTTCGCAGAATAGTCGTAATGCCCTGGTTTGTCGGAAAGTCCAAAACCAATGTGGTCAATCGCCATACACCTGTAGTGTTCTTTCAGTTTTTTAATTACGTTTCGATAGTCAAAACTCCACGAAGGCGTTCCGTGAACAAACAAAATTATTTCACCTTTCCCTTCGTCAATGTAATGTAACTTTTGTCCATTGACATCAAAATAATTTGATGCAAACGGATATTCTGATTTGTCAAGCCAATGATTTTCCATATTTTTTAATTTCACATTATAAAGTTGGAAAATGTTTGGGAAACAAAAGTTGGTCTATACCAACATTAGAATTTTACGGTATTAAACAACTTACTGAAATTGGTCGGATCAATCCCCAAATAAGATGCAATGTATTTATGTGGCACAAGTTGAAGTAAATGAGAACTGCGCTGGCAAAACACTTTATATCGTTCTTCAATCGTCATACTGTGCAACTCCATATGCCGGTTAATCACTCCTGCCAAAACTGCTTCTGTCATATGTCTGAAAAGTCGCTCAATTTGTTGCGACCGGTCAAACAGTTTTTGTAATTCGTCAAAGGTGATATAATCCAATTCACTATCTGTAAGACAAGTAAGAAAATATTTTGAAGGGATTTGAGACGAAAATGATTCGGGAATGGCACATAAGTTGGGCGGATAGGTAAATGCAATAACGTGAGTTTTGTTGTCTGCCTCAAAGAATGACATTTGAACTCCACTTTTTACAAAATAAAGTTCTCGTTGTGTTTGTCCCGAAACGGTTATGAAATCTCCCTTTCTGAATGTTTTTGTTTTCAGGTTTTTGATCAACAGATTATAGTCAGCCGGTCCAATATCGTGAAAGAGTTTAAAGTATTCGTATCGTTCCATATTTGGTTAAATGATTGTCGTATGCGATTCGGTCATAACATTGTCTGTTATAGATAGTAGATTTTCACCAGGGCATTTAGTAAAGCCGTTTTGTCATTTTATAGTTTGTCAATTTTATTCCTTCCTTATTTACAATTTGTTCTGTCAGAATATTGAAGTCATTTCTTTCAAAAAATGGTCTTGCCGTTTTGCTTACGTCCGATGTCAATGTCGTTTGTTTTAGTCGTCTTGCTTCGGTTGTAATCTTCTCAAGCATTCGTTGTGCAATCCCTTGTCGTTGATGGTCTTTATGAACATACAATAGGTCAATATAATTTCCGTTGTTAAGTGTTGCAAAACCAACAATCTTGTCGGCATATTGAACAACTAAAACAAATTGTTTTGTCATAATATCGTCCCAACGTTGTTTGTTTTGAACGCCCGAAGTCCACACTTCAATTTGTTGTTTGTCATAGTCAGTGGTGCAAACTGTCGTTATTGTGTCCACAAACATTTTTTTCAGTTCGGTCAAATCATTTATCTGTCCTTGTCTAACTATAAAATCATTTCGCATTTATGTTCGGTTTACGGTCACAGTTGTCTGACACATAACTCATTTATCCCTCTTATAAAACGTTGACAATCTAACTATTTCTGCCTGGCTTTTCACCAAAACTATGAGAGCTATTTAGATTACAAATGTAATCCTTTTTCAATTGTAGATACTATATCTGTTGTTGTTACCGCTAACGGTTCGGAAACTTATGATAGATTTTTGAGGTCGTATTTTTCAGCCCAATTTATTCCATTGGGTAGATCCATATCGGAAAATTCGATATGGATTACTCTTCTTTTTTTGTTGTTCGTTGTTCTGTTTGAACTATGTAAAATCAAAGGTTTCATAATCATTATTCCGCCTTTTTCTACGTTACAAGTCGTTTCTTTTTCAATTCCCCAATTTATGGATTCAGGTCGATAAATTTTCTTTAAGTGCGACTTTTCAATAACCTTCAAAGCGCCATTATCTTCATTAGTTTCATCTAAATGAATCCTTACCGTAAAAATATTTTCCAAAATTCCGATAGGAGGTTGAACTGCAAATTGATTTTGTTTTGTTGTCCAAGATCCAAATTCTTCAAGTTCTATCTTTTTATCAACCGAAATCGTCAAGTCTTGATGATAAGAAACATACCAATTTTATTTTTCGGGTTTGTCGAAGTAAATACTTTTTACAACAAAATAATTTTGGCCAAAAAGGTTTTCAATTACTTCGTTCAGTTTGTCATTAAAAATAAGTTCTTTTGTTTCCGGAACTTCTTTTAAAAATTGACGAATTGCAAAAAGATCAGAAGATTTCCTAAATGTTTCCTTCGAAGTTTCAACTTGATTTATAGCTCCGATTATTTTTTCAACCTCTTCGTTTGAATATATTTTATTTATCGTTACAAAACCCAGCTTTTCAATTTCAGACTTATATATATTGAAAGAATTCATTTTTAGTATCGTTGGTTGGCACATTAAATTTAAATCTCTTGTTTGATCCTCCTATTAAAACCGTTATGAAAACAGCAAATTCATAGTACGATGCAATCACTCCACCAGAACTCACGCTCAATGGAAACAAGGGCGACAAAGGTTTTCGATGAGCAGAATTTTAGCACAAATGCTTAATAGAATAACGAAAGCTGAACTTTGTACATCCGTCAATACAAAGCCATTCAATCCCCCTATACCCAATACGATGTTAGCAGTTCGGCGTTTTTCTATCCGACAACTTTTATGCTTATTTCCAATTATTTCGCTTTTTTGTTTCAGTTATATGAGCAAGATGATGGTTGCAATGCCAAGCATAAACACCAATATTTTCATCCACTCTAAATGTCTTTCCGTGTTCTGGATGAATAAAAATTCTTTCGTATTGTTCGTCTGTCAAATTATTCAATAAAACAGTCCATCTCTCGTGTATACCTTCAAGCATTTTTAGTGAGGGTTCAACAGGCGTATTTTTGGTATCAATAAGATCGGCCCAACGATCTTCATAATATGGTTTTATTGTCGGTTGGTCTTCAGTCAATGTAAGTTTTAAACGAGTTAAACTATTCATATGACTATCTGCACAATGGTGAACTACTTGTCTAATGGTCCAACCCTCAGGTCTGTATTGAGTATTAAGTTGTTCGTCAGTCAAATGATTTACTTCGTTTATTAACCTTGTAGGAAATGTTGAAATCTCTGAAATCCATTTTGCTAAAATGTCTTTCGTAATTATATCAGGTTTCTCAAATTTCCCAATCGGATATCTTAATTTTTCTAATATCATACAGTTCCATTTTTTAATATTGTCATGTAATCTGTTTCCTGAGTACGCTCTCTAATATACGTACTTTTAGCTTTATTCAGGATGAATCGGAATAAATATTCAATATATCACATGTTTCTGTTTTTGTTTGTGTCCTAAAAAACAATGTCTCCATTAGAACCATTATAAAAACTAAAAATTCAGGGTACGATGCAATCGAATCATTAGAAGAACTCAATCGTTGGAAACGAGGTGATAAAAGTAATTCATCCTTTTAAATCATTTTATCCGAATCTTAAAGTAATTTATTCGTTATAGATAAAATTTCATGCCCATTCTCTTTGATCCTCCTTACCTTTATTATACGAGTAAGTATCATTGGGATCCCAACAGGAGAAATAATCGTCATGATTATGAAAAATATGTATAAGTTAAGTATTCCACCAATTGGGAAGATCCAAATACGCACTTCAACGTTAGTGAAAATTTCATAAATCCATATGAAGCCAAACCTGTGCAACAGATTATCATTGTTTTCTGGTTGAGTTAATAATTGAAGTTAGCAATGTAGCGGTGTATATCATTCCTATTATTCCTTCTGACAGCATTAGAAAGGTGTCAATAATGGAAGCATTAGTGGCGTCAGTTTTTAAAAAACCAATCGTCAGAAACGTCAAGGCAGATTGAAATAATGCGTCAATAAAATCCAAGTCATACCTGCAAGCAAATACTATCGCAAATAAGACGATAAACACCAACATCCACAGAATAACTTGTAATGGTTTGTAAAAGTAGCCAAAAATGAACGCTAAGCACGATGATGTTGATTTTGTTAGTTCATAGTTGATTTGACTATTCGATTTTATTGATTTTGCCGCTTTTAAAACAAAGCGATGATATATTTCTGAGACTTCTTTTTTTGTCTGACCTTCGGTCGGTATAAATTTTGCGTAATCTGAAATTGCTAATTTATCTGTATCAAAACGGACTTGATTATGTATAAAGTTGTAAAGTTTAAACTTTGAGATTTCTGTTTTGCTTATTGAAATTTCATCGCTTTTTAAGTGTTCAACTACAAGTGTATTTATTTTTACATTGTAAAGGTCAATTTTGCTACTTTTACCTGCTAAAAACAGTTCGTTTAGTTCGCAAGTGTCAATAGAGATTTCATTACAGTTGTCGTATGTCAATAGAGATAAACTGTTTGCTACTTCTGATTTATAAATGAATAGAGTGTAGTCTTTGTCTTTCTCTCCACGTATAATATGAATGCCCTTTTTAAATTCACAATTTGTAATCTTTATTTTTATAGAAACGTCTGTTAAGCGTAATGCAATTTGTTCTTCAAAAATTTTATCTTCAAGTATTAGGTCGCTACCATTTGGGAAAATACGTCGGATGTCGTTGTCAAGATAGTCCAAAGAGTCATTTGGGCAAACCGAAATTTGGCGTTTGTTTTTATAGTCTTCTGTTATCATTTCGATGGTCGTCTTAATTTACTTACTACTAAAGGTTTTCGGCTTGGCATAAGTGGAGGCTTTTGAAACCGTGAACTATCTGCCGACACCAAAATTTATTAATTACTCAAATGTGTCTATTCACTTGTAAAGTTATCAAATTCTTGTCCGTCAATAATTGTCCAGCCAAGTTTTTTCAGTTTAGCTCCTGTCAATTGCTCTTTATGGTATTCCGTTAAATGTATATTTCCATACTTGCACAAATGAATTTGAATTTGTTCGTCTTTGTCAAATATAAAAATGTACTCGGATACACCTGGATCGCACCGTGTCGTCCAAAACAGAATTTCTATAAAGTCGGATAAACTATTAATATCAATTACAAATGCCTCTTTAAAAGTTTTGTCCCCGACAATTTTTTCAAGTTTCTCATATGCATCCTTTAGCGGCGTAAACTTGCTGTCTATATTTCCAAAAAAATCAAGTTTCAAATGAGAAATTATAATAAAATCAGTCGCATTTATATCCTTAAATAGTTCTGTAAGTCTTTCCGTTAGTATATTTGTAAAAGTGTCGATATCAGAATGGTCTATGCCAATAATTTTATTGAAAGCCGGATAGTCGTTTTCTTTATTCTTTACACAATCAAATTTTCCCCAATACAAATGTTCTTCGTTGTTGTCTTTATAATATTGCAGAACTTCTTCATCGTAAAATGCTTTCTGCATTTTAGTCAGTTCAGAGCCAACGATACTCATGGTCTTTACAATTTCGTTTCTTGTTGTGAGTGTCGTCATAATATCATGGAAATGGTTCGGTTTTGTTTTACCATTCGATTAGATTTTCATTCAGCTCTTTTATCTCATTTTCATTCTTGAATTTTTCTTGTTCCCAAAGCTAGATGATTTTCTGCATACTTTCACATTTAAACGTCAGCCCGCCTGATGCAAAATTCGTATTAGCAGAAGTTATTTGTCCGTCAGTCATGTTGTATTGTGTCA
>CAYTGJ010000131.1:0-5915 GCA_964437245.1 uncultured Chitinophagaceae bacterium | reverse complement strand
GTCCCGTCATTATTCCAATATGTCCAGTCACTTTGCTTACTGCCATTTAGATAAGTACCTTTGCTTTTCAATTGTCCATTTTCGTAATACTCAGTCCATTCTCCTTCTTTTTCACCATTTGTCCTGATCCCGGTCTTTTTAGGGTTACCATCTTTGTAAAACCAAGTTGATGGACCGTTGAAATCCCCTCCCTCTGATTTACCTTTAAAACCAGTTTGTTGCCCCTCATAAAATTCATACACAAACCCTTCTCTTTTGCCGTTTTGGTATGGTAAGAGAGCACCAACTTCTAAATTGTCACGGAAATGTATTTTTGTCCCGTTAAGTTGTCCATTAGAATATGGTGTTATTTCCTTTATTCTTCCCAGACTGTCATACTTGATTTCATAGTATGTATCCTTGTCATCAATAGTCTTGTAAATAGTCGTCTTTGGTTGTCCGTTGCCAAAGGTATCCTGAACAATCACTCTATTGTCCTTTTCAGAACAAGCCAAAAGTAAAGCTGTTAGTGTCGTTAAAATTGTCGTTATCTTTTTCATAAGTTATGGTAACCTTGAGGTGTTTGGCTATATCTGAGACTTTATCCCCCTATGTAGCAAATATTATCTTCATCTGAAATGTAATCCGTATCGAGACATTGTGTGAGTTTCTGCCTTTTTAAAAGTGTCGTCTATATTATCATACTTATAAAGTTCTGCTGTCACTCCTCCCCCTTTTGTGTGGGAAAAATAAATAACTGTAAATAATTTCGGTGATAACTTTATCGGACATGTATAATAAAAAAAGAAATCATCTTTCGTTATCCGATCTTTGATCCTATTATATTTTATATTTGCTTTATCCCAGCACACAAACGACTTTTTGATTTTACGTCTTGTGATTATTTTTTTATATTTCGTTAATGTGTCCTGAAATAATTCACGAACACCCCATACATACCAATCGATCACTGCCTTGTTGTCCTTGTCTTTACTATTGAAAATATTTTCATACGGAGACATTTTTATATAAAAAGCAACAGAATCAACCTCTTCATATACTCTTTGATTGGCAATTAAACCGTTAATAGCGGAATAGCTAAAATTGTCTTGTCCATAGAACAATTTTGGAAGCAATACAGCAATTGTCAACAAGAAAACTATCTTCTTAAAAAAGTTAAATACTCTCATTTCTTGTATCTTGTATTTTTTGAATTAAACTTACCACTAACGATCGCATATTTCATTAATTAACCCAAAGTCTGCACCATTGACTTTAAAGAACTGCTGGAGGATACACCACTTTTCATCGCAAAACTCCCCAAGATATAACTCTTTTGTCTGTCTGGTTCCGTTACACTCAAAGCAGACTTCCAGAAATGCAATTGCCTGTCCTCCTTGATAGAAGACAATAGAATGGCGGGGGTTATAACAATCGGCGATAGATTCAACATTCCCTTTCCTGATTTTTTTTAATTTGAACAGGATTGAAAATAAACTATCTCTTTGGGTCTTATTTAATCTAACACGTTGCTGAATTTCCGGAACAGTGAATTTTCCACTGCGAATTAATTCGTCATTCCGGTAACTATCTCGTCTTGTTCCATAAGACACAAGTTCTACTTTATCACTCTTGTCAAACGGATGTGTATTTGCTGGTTTTTGACCGGTTTGGATATACGTACAACCTGTTTCTCCTTCATCGTATTCATCTTCCTCTACTGATACGATATCCGGGGTACTAATAGTTTGATTGACCGTCTCCTTTGTCTGACAACTAAAATTCAAGAGTATAAGAACTATAATTATATATCTCATATTGTCCAATACAATTACCGCCTACAAATATACTCACGCATTGAAGGTATTTCCTATTTATACAATTGTAAAATAATATATAAAAGGAAACGGTTTGTTTTCTTCTGTTATTTTTTTGCTTACCATACTTTCCACCAAGGTTTTTTATCCGTTGAGTTAGTATCCGAATTCTTGTCAAGCGGAATAAAATTAATACTAAATGATTGTTTGGTTTCCTTAATTATTCCTTGATAACTCTTACCCTCTCTTTCATAAGTTTTATTTTTGTCATAGTTAGCCATACTCCAGCTTCTTCCACTTGTCAGCATTTGGTTAATATATTTTTCAAAATTCTTGTGAATTTCTTTGTCTGTCTTAGGTTGTGTTATGATGGTTTCTTTGGGAAGTGTTGAACTTAAAGCCTTGTACTTTGCATTTATGATGATGTCAAAATACCATTCGTTTGTAAGTTCGGCGGCCTCCATTGTCAATCCGTCTAATAGCCCCATAATAGGATGTCTGAAAGTTGATCGACGATCAAGTTTTACTCTTATCCCTGTTGATTTTGTCCAATCGGCTCTTTCTCCTGTGTCGCCATTTTTGGAAACCCCATAAAAGGCAATTACATATTCTAAATAACCGTTTGGTGTATCTTCTTCATACATCAAAGGTTTCTCAAACACTTCGTCAGGTACTTTTGCTATTAATGGGTTAAAAAACCTTGAGTCGTTAAAAAAACTCATACCTGAAATTCCAAGTTGAGGAAGTCCACCTACTCCATATCTACATGTTGTACCGTCCTTGTATATTTTAATATTAATTGCGTCTTGTCCGTCCACCGCAACTTTGAAAACTATAAGTTCTACTTCGCTTTTTGTCATTGTTTAACGTTGTTTGATGCCGCACCATAATAGTAGCAAACGAATATACTTATGTATTGAGGAAATCCCTCCTATTTATAGGAAGGATAAATTATACAAATAGAAATAACCAATTGGAATGCTTCCTTACAATGATTGAGTTTTATAGCTGTTATTTACGAAGATAAAACACATTCTTCATAAATCCAATTCCTTCTGTCCTAGTTTTTATCTGGTTAAAACCTTTGTTGTAACAGGTATCACGAAAGATGAGCCATAGAAACCAATCCAGAAAATTCGGGGCAAAAAATACCAAGCTTGCATCAGCCCGACAGACACAAATCCCTTATTAGTAAGAAGGTATTGACTACGGTTTTCTTTTAATTCGTATTTCCTTTACAATAATTTTTTCGTCAATAGCATCCGGTCCAACTAATTTGTCCGAATAGAACACTATCCTACCGTATTCCTTTTTCGCCCGATTACCATTAAAAACAGTTGTCCCGACTCCATACTTTTCTTCCACTTGTTTAAAATTACTTTGCCCCAGTTCTATTCCTTTGTCAGTAGTTACCCTAGATGGAAAGCTGAATAGAATTTCATCCAATACAATTGGTTCCTTTGTTCCATACGTATAGTTAAAAAAAAATGTAATTCCTTTAGCCTTTATTTGTTCAGAATAATAAGTGACTCCAGTTCTGCCTTCATCTGTCCTATAAAGTATATGTCTAAAGGTTTTTGTTCGCTTAGCGAAAAAGTATTTTCTCTTGAGTTTGGTAATTATTGTCTCACCAACTCTAATATCTTCAAATCCCGTTTCATCAATTAGTATTTTTTTTACACCAAACGATGTCAACACAAAAAGTCCAAATATAAATAGTAATACACGTCCCATTCTATCAATGCCTGCTAAAGAATAATAACCCGTTAGAATAATTATTGGCTATAGTGTTCATAAAATTTATTGCTAAATAATTCGCTTGGGTCATATTTTAATTTCATCAGAAAAAAAGTATCCGCTTGAGGATAAGCTTTTCTCATTTTTTCTTTATCGATATGAAGTCTATAAGGCAAATAAAATGTCCCTTCATTTTTGAACGATGCATCGGCCAATTGATTGGTTAATATCTTCATTTCTTGTTCTTGTTTTTCTGTTTTTTTCTGATTGAACAGCAATACAAATCCGAAAACATTCTCTCTTGCATAGTTTAAATAGCTGTCATTATCCTGATGAACTCCTCGTATAGTGATGTTCAATAAATCAATTTTTGAGTTTTTTAAAATTGGTTTAATGTCATTAATAAATTGATTAAAATTCCTTTCCGGAATAAAATATTCCTGCAATAAATCTGTGGAAGAATTATCTTTGTTTTCAATAAGAAAAACATGATCATTCAGAAGTTCATTCCTGGAATAGATTTCATTTTTAGACACTTTGTTCATTCCTGTTTCTAAATCCCATCGTAATCTTTTCCCGTATTCACTGTCTACACTTCCTCTAAAGACAAGTCTTTGTGTTTCGGTGCTTTTTTCATTGGACAATGGAGGAATTGATGCTTCAATCTTTTCAAAGAAATTCAAAGTTGCTTCTTCTAAAAAATGTTTCTCTGATATACGAAGTCTTCCAAATACAAGATTGACATTAGGGTTTTCTGAAATGTACTTTTTGTAGTATTCAGTGTAATTCAAAGGGCTTAGCCGGATGTATTTATATTTTAATGCAATATTTTCAGCGACTTTTAGTTTTACCTCTAATATTATTCCAAACAGACCATAACCTCCAATTGCTAATTTGAATAGCTCGTTATTTTCTGTTCTGCTACAATTTACAACTTCTCCATTTGCAAGCATTAGTGTGAATGAAACAACGCTTTCTGAAATTGGTGGTAAATCTTTTTGCCAACCGTGTCCGTTTACACTTATTGAACCTCCAATCGAAAACGAGCTAAATGCTTGCATTATTGCGATAGATTTCCCGTGTCTATCAAGAAATTTCAAAGCATCTTCCCATAAAGCTCCTGAACCGATTGTTAAGATATTATTGATGCTGTCAAGTTCCATACGTTTGTAGGGAAGCATATTTAAAACAATTCCGTTTGGATAAATCGTATGTCCTCCCATACTATGTTTTGCTCCTGCAATTGAAATTTTTAAATTATTTTCATTGGCATACTTTAAGATTACTCTAAGTTGATCTTCTATTTCTTGTTTATTTTCAGAAACCTGAATAAGTGTATCAATTTTGGTCAGATTGAGATGACTCGCATCGTTTGTATAGCCGCCTGGAATTGTTTTTTCTATCTTGTCTTCATTCCATTTAGTTTTGAGAATATGAAAAGTAGGAATTAAAAAAAATATTCCAAGTATTAAAATTACGATAATCCAAAGTTGCTTTTTCTTCATTTAGGTTTATTTCAGTATTGAGATAGAGTTGAATATATTTTATCTAAAATCATAAGCCAATTGCTCGTTGGAAATGAAGACAATAAGAAAACTGTGTATTAGCAGCAGTAATTCTATTCGTCCATTTTTTGTTCAATTGTAGTTTCTGTTTATATAAATGTATATTGGTCAGGTTGAATTAATTTCGCCAATTTCCGGTCAACAAGTGCAGGCAAACTTCTGTGTCTAAATGTCGTATTCGCATTTTTTCTTTCAATTTTAAAGCTTTTTGAATAGATTCCCTTATCATCCAGACAGCAGGATTTACCTACTCCCCAAAAGGAGCTCGGGTTAAACCCAACCAATAAGCTGTCAAGATCATTTCCGTTCCCGTCTTTCACAATAGGTCTTGTATAGGTTTTATCAAAAGTCCACTGATTGATGTAACCAATTCCATTCGTGTCGACTGTCAAAATATTTTCTTTTATGTCAGCTAAAACCAAATCAATTTCTCCTGAATAATTTTCAGGAACTGTAATTGTCAAGGTTGGTGAATATAGCTTGTAGTGGAAATAAACAAATCCAATAGCTGTTGTCAAAAAGTAAATTGTCAAGAACGAAAATGTCTTAAAAAACCGTCTCGAAACCAAGGTCAATATTAAGCAAATCAGCAAAATTATGATAATCCACATTGTCCCTAAAGCAAGTCCTGATAAAAACATTCCACCGGGAACATTTGTCAACCGAATGATTAAAGTTGTCAAAAGTCCAATTGATAAAATTCCTGTCAATATATTAGCTGTCTTTCTTTTCATTATTGCTACCAACGTTTCTGGGTTTTGTGTTCGGGCGGGTTTCGGAGCACAATGTTTCAATTTATTACTAAAGTTCATTAGAA
>CAYTGJ010000130.1:0-13058 GCA_964437245.1 uncultured Chitinophagaceae bacterium | reverse complement strand
GGGTGACCTAAGAACCAGAATAAGTGCTGGAATAATACAGGGCTACCTCCTGAATAAGAAAGGGCCTCTCCTCCTATGTATATTTCAGAAAGGAAGAAACTGGTACCAAAACTTCCGTCGAAAATCAATAATAAAGCTGCAGAGAACAATACAGGGAATGAAAGTACTCCGATCACTGCGGTGATCATGAATGCCCAGATGGTCAATGGTAGTCTCAGGAAAGACATTCCGACCGTTCTGAGGTTGATCACAGTTGTGATATAGTTAAGACTCCCCAGCAAAGAAGAAACGATGAAGAATGCCATTGCGATCAGCCAAAGGGTCATTCCTGAACCTGAGCCTGATATAGCCTGAGGCAACGCACTTAACGGAGGGTATACTGTCCAACCTCCACCGGCAGGTCCTGTTGTGGTAAACACCGACCAAAGCATGATCACACTGGAAAGGAAGAAGAACCAGAAAGATAACATGTTCAGGAATCCTGAAGCCATATCTCTGGCACCGATCTGAAGCGGAATAAGGAAGTTACTGAATGTACCACTCAATCCTGCGGTCAATACAAAGAATACCATGATGGTTCCATGCATCGTAACCAGGGCCAGATAAAATTCAGGATCCAGTTTTCCTTCTTTAATCCACTCTCCCAGCAACGGCTTTAACCAGGTAAGGTCTGCATCAGGGAATCCCAATTGCAAACGGAACAATAATGAAAATGTTCCTCCTATCAAAGCCCAGAAAATACCCATGAACAGGTACTGCTTGGCAATTACTTTATGATCTTCACTGAAGACATACTGTCTGATCCAATGTAATTCTTCATGATGCTCATGATCATGATCGTGTGCCTCTGCGTGTGAAGAATGATGTAAAGTATCAACTGACATATCTTAATATATTTTATATTCTAATCTTAACTATTCTCTGACTTTATCTATTACCTCTGTCTCTCAACAACAGGTAATTTAATTTCATCTGCTTAGTGTACTACCTCAACAGAATCAACCACTACTACAGTATCTGAAGGATGTTCCACCTCTGGAGACTCCGCTGCAACAGTATCTGCAGCAGGAGCTTTAAAACCAGGAAGGTTAGCGCTCATATATTCAGCATTTTCAATCACCCATGCGGTTTGTTTTTCTTTCCACTCTTCATAATCTTCCGGCTCGTCTACTACGACAATGAATCTCATTGCGAAGTGTCCGCGGCCACAGATTTCCGTACAAGCCAATTCATAATTGAACTTCGGATTCCCTGTAGTCTCTCTCATTTCCTGAGTTGTCTTTGTAGGAATAAACCAGAAACGGGTAGGCATACCAGGAACGGCATCCATCTTCACTCTGAAGTGAGGCAAGAATACACTGTGAATTACATCTCTTGCTCTGATACGAAGCAATACTTTTTTCCCTTTGGGAATGTGCAGCTCTCTTGGCACAAAGTCATCATAACAAGCAGAGTCTGTAAAATCCATTCCAAATTCGTTTGTAGCATCGATCGCCTTGAATTTGTATCTTCCCAATTGATTGTCCTTACCTGGGTAACGCACCTGCCATGCAAATTGCTTTCCCATTACTTCGATCACTTCGCACTCACTTTCTGCCGGGAACGTAGTAATGTAATTCCACTCTTTCAACCCGTAATATACCAGACCTGTCATCACCAGAGCAGGTATAATTGTCCAGATAATTTCCAGTTTGTGATTGTCAGGATAGAAGAATGCTTTTCTTGTTTCAGAATGCTGGTATTTATAAGAGAACCAAAATAACAATGTGTTGGTAATGAAAAATGCAATCACAAGCAGAGTCATGGTAAACCAGAACATGAAGTCTGTATTTACACCATGCACAGAAGCCGCCTCAGGAAGGAAGTAAGGTTTAGCCTCCTCATAAGACCAGTAGAAAGCGATCAACCCCAGTACAAACACAACAGGCATTGCAGCCGCATTTACTTTGTTACTAAACCCGATTTTCCCTTCTTTACCACGCATAACCGATACTAGTGTGTGTACTCTAAATACTAACAATAGTATCAGAAGAACCAGAAGACCTGCTGTGACTAATAATAAACCTGTCATTTTAATATAAAGTTAATTTTCGAATTTCTTTTAGTTATCTGTTAATATACATGGTGATGAACACTTTCCTGAATCATCGGGTGATTCTTAGCAATCAAACCAGCTTTAGACAATCCGGTCAGTACTGCATACAGGAATAAGCCAAGGAAGAACATAGTGATACCAAGTTCCAGGAAGAAGAACTTATAATCAAATGCGCCATCGTTGTGAAGTACCGGAGGTGTCATCATCATGAAGAAATCCAACCAGTGTCCGATCAGAATAAATATAGCTACGATCTTTAGAATAATCATTTGTCTCTTTGCATTTCTTGTCATCAACACAATGAAAGGGAAAACGAAGTTGATAAAGAATGTCAGGAAGAAGAATGGTCTGTAGGTTCCGTTCAACAGTCTTTCTACAAAATAGTAGGACTCTTCAGGAATGTTGGCGTAGTAAATCAATAAGAATTGCTCAAACCATACATATGTCCAGAAAATAGAGAACGCAAACATAAATTTACCCAGGTCATGCAAATGGTTTTCATTGACCATTTTCAAATATCCGTTCTCTTTCAGGGTAATTACAATAATCGTAATCATCGCTACTCCTGATACCAGCCAGCTCGCAAATACATACCAGCCAAACATGGTACTGAAGAAGTGAGGATCCATAGACATCACCAGATCCCAGGCCGAAGTAGAAGAGGTTACACCGAATACCACAAGGAAACCTGCAGACCATACAATACTTTTATCGTAAAGAGTTACGCCACCTTCCAGATCTTCCTGTACTGATTTTTTTCTAAGGATAAACCAGAACAGGATCCATAATGCGAAGTAGATAATGATTCTGATCCAGAAAGATGCTGTTCCTAACCACCATGTTTTAGAGTTTACGATTTCATCAAAATGAGGGTTTTTAGAACCATCAGGCAGGTACTCGATATACAGGGATTCGTCCATCCAGTGGAAAATATCATGTCCGAAAAATCCTAGCATAAGAAACGTGATACCAGCAAATACCGGTAAATAATATCCGAAAGCCTCTGGTATCCTTTTGATCAGCGCACTCCATCCGGCATACGCCACATAGTTAAAGGCAATAAAGAAAATACCTATCAGGGCAATTCCTCCAAAGAAAACATTGTTCTGCCAAAGGTCTTTGATAATTCTTTTAGCCCATACAGGTTTGCCATGGTGATGCGCCTCTTCAGCTGCATGTGCATGATGGTCGGCTCCATGATGGTCCGCCACAACAGCAGCATGGTCGGCCCCATGAGCTTCATGAGCATGTCCTCCATCTACCTGCAGCAGAATGTAACCCAATAGTGCTAATACTGCACCGGCTACAATCAACATGATCACCTTTGATTTAGCCTTACCGGCAAATGTAAATTTTTCGTCTAATGATATATTTTCTACTAAAGCCATTTTGTAAAAATTTAACTATTAATGTTTTTCTCTATTGTGCCGCTTTTTGTAACTTTTCTTTTACATAGTGAGCTATTTTCCATCTTTCCTCTGGGGAAACCTGAGAGGCATGAGATAACATCATTCCTTTTCCTGTTGTGATGACATGGAAAATATGGCCTTCCGATATTGTTTTAAGCTGGCCTCCTGCAAGATTTGCGATACCATTGAATTTCTCACTTACGGCACCATCTCCTTTTCCTTCTGTACCATGACAATGCAGACAGTATCTTCCGTACAATACTTCTCCGTCTTTCAATACTGCATCATTTACAGTAAGAGGACTTGTCAGGTGTGCAGCAGCATACACCAATGAATCTTTAGGAATTTTGTAA
The DNA here is from genome assembly GCA_964437245.1 of uncultured Chitinophagaceae bacterium. GTDB lineage: Bacteria > Bacteroidota > Bacteroidia > Cytophagales > Cytophagaceae > JANYCO01. Next base: position 9,201 of record CAYTGJ010000130.1, on the reverse strand, counting down.
GGAGTAAACCCTCTCTTAATAGTACCAGGTACCGGCTCACGAAGATTCATCCCGTTATTTCCCGGCATGGTGTTGTAATGTTCTTTGTTTGTGGTATCCACCACCTGAGAGACCGGCTCATATGCTTCTGAGTGGTACATCTGTGGAGCAAATTCCCAACGTGGAGTTTTGTGTTCAGGAATATTATCAAAGTTATGGTTACAGGAGGCTAGTAAAACCAACCCTACAAGTAACATCGATATTTTATTAATCAGATTCATACTATGTCTTGCAAATAATTTCTTACTTAGTCCAGCACTTTAGGATTCACTTCAATCGCTCCGCTCTTAACCAGAATACTTTCCAGGGAGGCTTTGTCCAGTTTGTTATTGTCTAAATCGATCGCCATGATAAACTTATCGTCCACACTTCTTGGATCCAGCATCTTAGGCTTATAATTCCAGGGAGCCAGATTACTGACGATAAAGAAGGTTAATACCATCCCGTGTGCCGCCAGAAGTACAGTAAATTCAAAAGTGATCGGAATAAAATCCGGAATAGGAATATTCCCTTTTCCTCCGATGTCCATCGGCCAGTCATATCCTAACATCCATATAAGAGTGGAAAGAGCTGTGATCGTACCTGTCAGACCATAAATAAATGACATCATTGGCAGGTTAGAATACTCATATCCAAGTGCCGTGTCAAGACCGTGTATTGGGAATGGAGTGTAAACTTCTTTGATTTTTACTCCAGCACCTCTGACTTGTCCGACGGCATCCATTAGCACGTCTTCATCATCGTATACTCCCAATAAATAATTTTTACCTTTTTCCATCGTAATATTAATGTGATTCTTTATTGCCCGAAGAAGATTTAATGATCGATTTAACTTCCGCCATATTGATTACCGGTAAATATTTGGCAAACAATAAGAAGCATGTGAAGAAAAATCCGAAAGTGAATAGGTATACTCCCACATCATACATAGTTGGGTAGAACATTGTCCAGCTTGATGGTAAGAAATCTCTGTTCAGTGAAGTACAGATGATCACGAAACGCTCGAACCACATACCAATGTTTACAACAATCGACAGGATAAATACTACTACTACACTTCTTCTGATCTTTCTGAACCAGAACAACTGAGGAGAAATCACGTTGCAGGACATCATCGCTGCGTAAGCCCACCAGTACGGTCCGAATGCTCTGTTGATGAAGGCATATTTTTCGTAAGGTACGGCTGAATAAGCTGCAATAAAGAACTCGGTAATGTAAGCAACCCCTACAATAGAACCGGTCAATACGATGATTTTCGCCATAGATTCAATGTGTTCCATTGTAATGTAGTCTTCCAGTCTGAATACTACACGGGTGATCAGCATAAGGGTCAATACCATTGCAAAACCAGAGAAGATCGCACCTGCCACAAAATATGGAGGGAAAATCGTCGTGTGCCATCCCGGGATGATCGAGGTAGCAAAGTCCATGGATACAATGGTGTGTACAGAAAGTACAAGAGGGGTAGAAAGACCTGCGAGTACAAGAGAAACTGCTTCATATCTTGACCAGTCTTTTGCAGACCCGGTCCATCCGAAACTTAATGCACCGTATACTACTCTTCTTACTCCGGATGCTCTCTCTCTGATGGTAGCAAAATCAGGGATCATACCCACATACCAGAATACCAGGGATACCGTAAGATAAGTAGAGATCGCAAACACGTCCCATACAAGTGCAGAGTTAAAGTTAACCCACAGAGAACCGTAAGCATTTGGTAACGGAAGTGCCCAATGTGCCATCCACGGACGTCCCATGTGCGCAAGGATGAAAGTAGCAGCACACAATACCGCAAAAATCGTCATGGCTTCTGCCGCTCTGTTAATAGATGTTCTCCATTTTTGTCTGAACAGCAAAAGTACCGCAGAAATAAGTGTACCAGCGTGACCGATACCTACCCACCATACGAAATTGGTGATATCCCAAGACCAACCAACAGTCTTGTTCAGCCCCCAAAGGCCCAGACCTTCCCACCATAAACTGGCCAGGCAGTACCCTCCAAAGGCTAAAGTGATAAGAGAAATAGCCATACCTATGTACCAAGCTCTAGTGGGTGCTCCCTCTACCTGCTTGCAGATGTCGTTTGTAACATCTTTGGCTTTCTTCCCGCCTGTTACCAGCGGAGTTCTTACTGATGAAGTAACTGATGACATATTTGGAAAAATATATTAAACTTTATTATTTCTTATTTTAGTTAAGTAGTGAATATTCGGCTGAACATTCAGTTCCTCCAGAACATCAAAGGCTCTTTCCGGATTCTCATTGTGCATTTCGTTGTAAATCTTACTGTTTACATCGTTGATATCACCGAAGATGATTGCATCTGCAGGACAAGAAGAGGCACAAGCTAGATTAATGTCTCCGTCTTTCAGAGGTCTCTTAGCCTTCTTCGCAAGAAGCTTTCCTTCCTGGATCTTCTGAACACACATAGAGCATTTTTCCATTACCCCTCTTGAACGTACGGTTACATCCGGATTCAAGACCATTCTTCCCATTGCGGTGTTCATGGCTATGTTTTCAGGGAAACGCTCCTGGTTATCAAAATACTTGAACCAGTTAAATCTTCTTACTTTATATGGACAGTTGTTTGCACAGTATCTTGTACCGAAACATCTGTTATAAGCCATTTGATTTAGTCCCTCAGAACTGTGTGTAGTAGCAGCTACCGGACAAACAGTCTCACAAGGAGCGTGGTTACAGTGCTGACACATCATCGGCTGGAACGTTACCTGAGGGTTCTCAGAGGCGATCTCCAACTGATCGTATAAGATACTGTCTTTATTCGTAGCGAAGAACTTACCGTTTTCTTTAGGTTCTGCATCAGAAGAGTAGTAACGGTCAATTCTGATCCAGTGCATCTCACGTGCTCTGATGACTTCGTCCTTCCCTACTACCGGAATGTTGTTTTCAGCCTGACAAGCGATTACACAGGCACCGCAACCGAAACAAGCGTTCAGATCGACCACCATGTTCCACAGGTGATTTGGTTTTTCGTGCTCTTTTACCCATAACGATACTTCTGAAGGCTTTTTCTTCCCGTCAGGAGTATTGATCAATGGCATGAATCTACCTGCGTATGGATCTTTCTGATATTCTTCCAGAGTAGCATCCTGTACTACAGGACGGTTCATGATGGTATTGTGGGTTTGCGTCTGAGCAAGTTGAGAAAACTCTCCCGTTGGGTTCAGCTCCGGAGTAGTTCCGTTGAAACTTACAAAACCTTTGGCAGTGGAAGCAAAAGCGAACACATTCTGTCCGATAATTCTTCTCTTGCCAGGAATATTTCTACCATATCCGATTGCGATGGATACAGTACCTTTTGCCTGACCAGGTTGGATCAGTACAGGAAGCTTCACTGATTTTCCGTTTACGCTTACCTCTACGATATCTCCCTGTTTCAGTTTTTTATCATTGGCCATTCCCATAGGAACCGCCACATAGTTGTCCCATGTTGCTTTGGAGATCGGATCCGGGAATTCCTGTAACCATGGGTTACCTGCCTGGCTTCCCCAGCCCATACCGATCTTCTCGTATAATTTTACTTCTATACCGGAAACCTTTGCATTTTCATTGATCGCTGCTGCTACTGCAGAAGCATCAAACGAACCGCCGGAAACAGATGATTGATCAGAAACTGCGATGGCAGAAGTTTCAAAAACACCATCGTGCAGGGCTTTGTCCCATGAAGAACCTCCCAGTATGTTTTTAGACCAGTTGTTGGTCAGATAAGTGTAGTAATCTGTAGTTGCACTTCCGGCCCAGGTCAGGAGACTTGTTTGAGCTGCTCTTGTCTTGTAAACAGGATTGATCGTAGGCTGAATCAAGCTGTAAACACCAAGTTTCGGCTGTGCATCGCCCCATGCTTCCAGGAAGTGATGATCCGGACAAGCATACCCGCAAAGCGAAGTAGTTTCATCCAGTCTTTCGTTGAACGAAACTTTAAGCTCTACTTTTGACAATGCTTCTCCCAGTTCTGCACCTTTAGGATAGTCGTACACCGGGTTGGCACCGTAGAAAATAACTGCACCGATCTTACCAGCTTTTACGTCTTCCACGAAAGTGTTCATCACTTCGTCGTTTCCTTGTCTCTGGTAAGAAGGCTTGTTAAGATTGATGGTAGTACCATAGTTGCCCAATGCCTTGTTGATTTCATTTACAAGCATCTGAACATTCGGATCGTTGGATCCTGATACTACTAAAGATTTTCCTCTGTTATTCTGAAGATCGGTAATGGCATTTTTCAATACTTCGTTGTTTACCGCAGGAGTATTGATGGAATTACCAGAAAGTGCATTATATAAAGCTGCTATGTATACTCCTTCCTCGGAAGGTTTGATAGGCCAGCGATAGTCTGCGTTAGATCCTGTAAGGGAAAGAGCTGTTTCAAAAGAGTAAAGTCTACTCATTGTTTTTTTAGATCTTCCCAGTTTTCTTGTCTTGGCAAATTGTCCGGAATATTCAATCGGAGAAATCCAGGTTCCAAGGAAGTCTGCTCCGAAAGAAACTACGATATTGGCCTGACCAAAATCGTAAGAAGGAATAATCCCTTTTCCGAAAGTAGCTGCATTTGCTTTTACTATTCCGTAAGCAGACACAGCGTCGTATACTACATGTTCTGTAGTAGGATATTTTGATTTGAATTCTGCGATCACCGACTTGGTAGTAGGGCTCAGTATCGTTTGAGAAACGATACGGATCGCTCCACCGTTAGCACTGATAGAAGCAAGTTTTGCTTTGATCTCTGCATCTGCTACTGCAAAATCTACCGGTTTATCACCTTTTTGGAAAGATTGAAGTCTTGTGCTGTCGTATAGGGAAAGAACAGCAGCCTGGACTCTGGCATTTGTACAACCCATTGATACAGAAGACAATGCATTCCCATCCAATTTAATCGGACGACCTTCTCTTGTCTTTACCAGTACGCTGCAATACTCTCCGCCGTCTACAAACGTAGAAGCATAGTAGTTAGCAATACCTGGTTCTATTTCTTCAGGTTTGTTCAGGTATGGAATTGCTTTTTTCACAGGAGCTTCACAAGCTGCCAGTGTCACGGCTCCCAGACCAAACCCTAATAATTTTAAGAAGTCTCTTCTATTAGTACCTTCTGAAGAGTCGCCCCCCTCCTGTTCTTTTAAAGAAACGTACTCAGGAAATTCCCTTTCGGCATTTTTCAAAAACTCAGGGTCGCTTGATAATTCTTCTACGCCTCTCCAGTATGTTTTAGTATTCTCTTTCATAGAAATTCTATATGAATTAGACTGTTTTTCTTTCTATTAATAGTGACATTTTGCACATTCCAAACCACCGATATCTTCTACTTTCATATCGCCTTTGCGGATACCCGCCGCCACTTTATCATCGTGTACTTTCAGCAATTTATCATAGTAAGCATTGTCCTTGCCATTTACCGCAGTCTCTCTGTGGCAATTGATACACCATCCCATGGTAAGGTTTGAGAATTGTTTTACTACTTCCATTGAATCGATATGACCGTGACACTTCACACATTCGATTCCTCCCGCTACTGTGTGCTGAGAGTGGTTGAAATAAGCCAGATCAGGAAGGTTGTGTACTCTCACCCACTGGATAGGTCTGTTTTTCTGATAGTGTTCCACCACTTTGGCAATCGCATCTTTTCCAAACCTGGAGCCTTCTTTTACCTGGCTGTGACAGTTCATACAGACGTTTACCCCAGGGATGTTTGCTTGCTTACCTTTGTACACACCTGTGTGGCAATATCCGCAATCAATTTTCATATCACCGGCGTGCTGCTTATGGCTGAATGGAATCGGTTGTACCGGAGCATAATTCTGCTCTACTCCGACAGACATCAACCCTACCCAACAGGAACGAACCGCTACTGAAACAAAAAGGATTGAAATACATACAATAAATATTTTGCTTTTAAATACAGCTGAAAGACTGTATTTCTGATTTACGATATCTTTATCGTCTTCGCTGAGAGAAGTTTCTTTATCTCTCAAATACTTTCTAATGACAGAGATGAAAACGACAAGTGTGATTGCCACCAAAATCAGGGTAATGATGGTCAGAATCAGGATCAGATCGGAATACTCATTTCCGCCTCCACCTTGTTGAGTTACTTCACCAGTACCTACATCTTTTTTCTCTACGACTTCCTTAGCCCCTTCGTCTGTGATATAATCCACAAGCGCTTCGATCTCATCGTCTTTGAACGATGGGAAAGCAGTCATTTCAGTCTTGTTGTATTGATTGTAAAGATTTACGGCGTAGGTATCGCCGGATTTGATCACGTTCTGGGAATTACGGATGAATTTTTTGATCCATGGAAGATCTCTTCTTTTGGTCAGATCTTTCAGTGCAGGACCTACCTTTGCTTTGTGAACCGCATGACAAGAGGTACAGTTGTCTTCAAATAACGCTTTCCCTTTTGCCAGTACAGCAGGATCCGCTCCACCTGCTGCCGGTGCATCTTCTGCCATCGAATTCGTAAAGGATATGGATAGGGTGAGAAGAACGAGAAACGTTACACGCGAAAATCGATTTTGTAATATTTTAAAGGACATATTAAAAACTTGTTTTATCCGTAATTTATGGCCACGTCTTTTTAAAGAGACGCACAAATGTAGTATCGGAATTGAATTATTCAAACTGGTTTATTGTTCTTCCAACCGTGTTTTTGAGTCAATTTCGAAGATTTTTAAAATAAATTATTGAGATACAAATGCTTATTTCCATTTTGCAAATTATAAACAAAAGTAATTTAGAATTATTTTAAATAAAAAACCAGTGAAATTATGGTCATTTTAAAATATAATTATTTAATTATCAATATTTTGAAAATACAAGTTATGTCAAGCGGTTGAAAATGTCAGAAGTCAGTAAAAAGGGTGATTTAAGCGTTTTTGAATGTCTGTATCCAAAAAAAATTGAAATATTTTAATAATTTCTACGTCTTTGCATCCAAATAATTTGTAATTTTCCGTCATTGAGAACCTTAAATGATTTTTTTAAATGGAAATTACATTTAACAAAGAAATTACTCAGAATTACGACAAAGCTACTACCAAAGAATGGGTGGAAACCAATGGTTTAGGAGGTTGGGCTAGTTCTACCATTTGTGGTACAAATACCAGGAATTACCATGGAATGTTTGTCATGGCTACCAAACCGCCAGTTGGTCGTCTTGTAATCCTTTCCAAACTGGAAGAGATCGTTGTTGTAGACGGGAAAAAATTCGAGCTTCAGGCCAATCAGTTTCCCGGCACCATTTGTGACAGCGGGCTTCAATATTTTACAAAATTCACCAAAGGGATCTTCCCGGTTTTTCAATACAATATCGGGGAAATTGAAATAGAAAAGACCATTGCCGCCATCCACGGAAAAGACATTGTAGTAGTCACTTACGAAGTCAAAAAAGCACCTGCTGCCTTTGAGCTTGAGCTCAAGCCCTTCGTAGCAGGCCGGGATTACCATAGTCTGGCGAAAGCCAATGATTTCCTGGAGAGGGAAGTGACGTTCGGTGACAATGTACTGAAACTAGCAACCTATGATGGAGTACCTCCGGTCTGTATACAGGTCAAAGGAGCTTCTTTCCGTTACCATCCGGACTGGTTCCTGAATTTCGAGTACAAAGAAGAGCAAGCCCGCGGATTGAGCTTTGCGGAAGACCTTTTCAGCCACGGAAATTTTATCGTACCGGTGAAGCAAGGCAGCAAAATCGGGGTGGTGATCTCTTCTGAAAAATACTGCAAACTGGATGCGTATGAACTTCTGGAGGCAGAAAAACAACGAAGAGAAAAACTGTTTGAACAGCTTCCTTTTCAGAATAACTTCACTAAAACACTGGCCCTGGCGGCCGATCAGTTTGTCGTAAAACGTGGCGAAGACCTGAAAACCATCATTGCAGGGTATCACTGGTTCTCCGATTGGGGACGGGATACAATGATCGCTCTTCCCGGGATTTGCCTGGTCAACAAAAAATACGACGATGCAAAAAAAATACTTCGTGCTTTTGCATTGCACATCAACCAGGGAATCATTCCTAACCGGTTCCCGGATTCCGGTGAAACCCCTGAATACAACACTGTAGATGCCACGCTCTGGTATTTTATTGCGATCAAAAAATACCTTGATTATACGGGCGACAAAGATTTTGTGATCAATGAGATGTATCCTCACCTGAAAGAGATCATTTTCTGGCATGAAAAAGGGACTCACTATAACATTCATGTGGAGCCGGACGGTTTGCTGTATGCCGGCGAATATGGGGTACAACTGACCTGGATGGATGCTAAAATCGGCAATTGGGTAGTGACTCCAAGAATGGGAAAAGCAGTAGAGATCAATGCGCTCTGGTATAATTCCCTGATGATCCTGGCAGAGATTGCAACCCTGAAAGGCGAAAACACTGATAAAGCCGAATACCTGCAAAAAGCTGACAAGGTCAAAAAGGCTTTTAAGGATACATTTGTGATCAAAGACAAAGGATATTTATACGACTTCATAAATATTCATGAACGAAACGATGACATACGGCCTAATCAGATCTTTGCCCTCAGTCTTCCTTTTGAAATCCTGGATCGACCAACGGCCTTGTCTGTATTGAAAACGGTAGAGGAACATCTTCTGACCCCTTACGGTCTCCGTAGCTTGTCTCCGGAACATTACCGGTATGAAGGACATTACGGAGGGAATCAATGGTCCAGAGACGGAGCATACCATCAGGGAACGGTATGGGCATGGTTGCTCGGTCCTTATATTACTGCCAAAATACGCCTGGAAGGAGAAGCAGGAAAAACAGTGATCGAAAGGCTGCTGAACAATTTCCAACATCACCTTGCGGATGCCGGGATCGGTACGATCTCCGAAATCTTTGACGGAGACTCCCCTTATTATCCAAAAGGATGTATTGCCCAGGCCTGGAGCGTTGCGGAAGTGCTTCGCGCTTATGTAGAAGATGTAAAAAAATAATGATAAAAAAGAGGCCCGGAATAGTCCGGGTCTCTTTTTTACTCCTCCTGCCGCTTAGTTTTTCACCTCCGGTATACCTCTGTAAAAGCTCCTCTCCTGTTCACTTCATAGCATTCTTTCCGGACTTCCCGCAGCTTCTTTTTCACGGAAGAATCTATAATGATCACAGGTCCTTCCGGCAACTTCTCCTGTCGTGAAACCCTTGTA
>CAYTGJ010000129.1:0-13175 GCA_964437245.1 uncultured Chitinophagaceae bacterium | reverse complement strand
TAGTTTTGCTACTCTCGTGTCCTAATAATACTTGGATATACCTTAAATCTGTACCATTTTCCAGCAAATGAGTCGCAAAACTATGCCTAAGTGAATGAACACTTATATTTTTGTTTATTTCGAGCTTGTTTCCTGGCTGGTCCCCAGACCAGCCAGGAAACAGTTCTTCGCAGTTAAAACCTTTGTCGTTCAAGAGTTTCACTATAGTTTCTGTTTTGTCTGTTGAAGTGTCAATGCGTAAAATCTTGTCGCAATCTTCAAAGTCAAAGTTCCACTTGGATTGTCGCAACGAGTCGTTTAAGTGCGGTGTCAATTTTCTAACTTCCTTTTTCAGTCTTACCGATGTTCTAAAAACATAAATCATCACATAGTTTTAAAGATTTCACAATCCTTTCTTTCCTTCAAGCCAATAACCTTGCGAATAGATGTTTCCTTGCGTTTTGTCTTTCGATACTTTTCTGAATGCCTGAACAGATTTTACATTTCCGACTAATGCGAAATTGGCGATGTTCCATTCGTCTGTTTTGAATAAAGGTAAATCGCTTACCCATTTTTCATTTCTGAATGAATTGTTTTTGGGAAACACCGTGAAATTTTCCAATTTCAACAGTTCGGGAATAGTTTTGTTTTCTTCGTCCAACTCAAAATAGAATTGAAATTGATGATTGTTTTTCTTCAATAACGGCAATAGTGCAAAAGCAACGCCCAACGAAGTTTCATCGCCAAAAAATAATTGTTGTTCTACGTTTTGTTCATACAGCTTTTTTCCTCTTGGTGGACTAATAAATAGTTCGTCATTTGCTTGCAATGTGTCAATATATTTACTTCCAACTCCGTTGCCGTGAATGTGAAAAATAATATCAAAAATTCCGTTTTTCGTGTCGTGGTAAGCAACTGTGTAATTTCTAAATTCGGTTTCGCTTACACGAACAACACTCGCATAACCGATTTTAAAACTCCATTTTGAAATGTCGCCTTGAAAACGAATTTTCTTTATTTGCGGACTGATGTAAGAAGTTTCTAAAACTTTTACATTGGGTTTCATTGCACTTCCGAACAAATTACTAACCCATTTTGGTATGCTTGAAATCATTGTTTACTACATTGAAATTTAATGCAAAGGAACAATGAACTGTAATTTCAAACAATGCAAGAAAAGGGTAAGTATTGGACTAATCGTGGTTTTTGTTTCTGAATGTCAAAGCTGTCATTCCTGTAACTTTGGTAAACAGTCTTGAAAAATAGGGATAATCGTCATAACCCAATTCAGTTGCGATTTCTTTTATCGACTTATCGGAATGATAAAGTAAACGTTTTGCTTCTAAAACTACACGCTGTTGTATGTGATGTGAAACGGAATGTCCTGTTATGTTTTTAATACATTCGTTCAAATATGCAGTAGAAATGTTTAATTGCTGAGCATATTCACTTGGTCGTTTTGCACTAACAAAATTATGTTCCAATAATTGTTTAAAGGCTTTGGTTACAATTTCAAATCTTGAAAGTTTGTCCAATGGTTTTGATTGGACTAAATACTGTGAAATAACAAGCCCGATTAAAGTTTCGCAACTTCCGACAAGTAATTTTTGATATAATTTTTCGTTTTTTCGTTCAGATAGCTTTATGCAGAGTGATACGGCTTCGGAAATAATAGAAAACGCATCTTGCTTTAATGTCAAAGGTTTTGCCGGTGCAATTTCTTCCAACAAGTTTAAATATTCGGGATTTAAGTTTTCGTTACTGATTGCACAAACACTTACCGTTGCGTTTTTAAACTCCAAAGTTCTATGCACTTGGTTTTGTTGAATAAAAATAACCGATAAGGGGTTTACGATGTATTTCTTAAAATCAATTTCAATAGTTGTTGTTCCTTTTTCTTGTAAGAAAAACAAGTGATATTCATCTCTGTGTGATTGTTTTATACTGTTAAATTCCTCAAACTGTTCGTATAAATGCAAATCTTTGCTCGCCATTTTCGCAATGAAAGTACCTGTGCCAAGCTCGGCTGTCATAGGATTTACGGGTATGGAATTTTTTTTCTTTGGCATTGTCTAATTGTCCGCCACAAATTTAAAATAAATGTTTTTAGCCCTGTCAATTTTTAAGGTGACGGGTGGGCTTGGTTGTCCGTTTTGTTCGTCCGTTGATGTCTGCACGATGGTCGGTTAGGGTTGCAAATAACGGAACGTAGCCGATGTGTTTTCACAGAAGCTAACTTACAAAGTAAAAGCTGAATGTGAAACACATTCGGCGGTAAAAAATGCAGAAATGTTCAGCTTAGCCGTTAACCTGCCATTTTTCCAATGCGATGTTACTTGCTGTTTTTTTCTTTCAGTCGCTCGATTTCTTTTGTCAGCGTTTGTTTTTCCGTCTTGGATTTTGTCAGTCCGATGGCGGTTTCATAATGGTAAATTGCTTTGCCAAAGTCTGTGTCGGCATACAAGTAACCCAACAATTCGTGATAATAGTTGCTTTCAATCAAATTCAGTTTTTTCGTTTCCGGAATTGCTTTGTCGTGTCCGTAAACTTTGGAAAACGCAAATGTCCTGTTCAATGCTGTTATGGGCGAATATTCAATAAGAATAAGTTGGTTGTAAAGCTGTAAAATGTGTTGCCATTTGTTTTGGTCTGTTGGTGTAGTATGCCAATAAGCAATACCTGCTTCCAAATGATATTTTGAAACTTCGTTTCCGTTACAGGCGTTTACCAAATAGTAATTCCCTTTTTCAATTAGTGTTTTGTCCCACAAACTTTTGTCTTGTTCGTCAAATAAAACAGCTTCGCCTTTGTCGTTTGTTCTTGCTTCAAGTCGTGAACTTTGAAAGCACATTAAAGCAAGTAATGCGTTTGTCTGCGGTGTGTTTGTATAGTCGTTGTCTGTTAAGATTAGCGTTAGTCTTACGGCTTCCGAACAAAAGTCTTTTCGGATTTGCTGATTGTTTGTTTTGGAAAAATAACCTTCGTTAAACAGCAAATACAATGTTTTCAAAACCGTGTCTAACCGTGATTTAATTTCTGTTTCGCTTAAAATTTTGATTTGAAAGTTGTCGTTACGAAGATTTGTTCTGGCTCGTAACAATCGTTTTTTTATCGTTTCTGTTTTTGTCAAAAAAGCGTTAGCGATTTCTTCCACACTGAAACCGCAAAGAATTTGAAGTGCCAAACAAATTTGACTTTCGGTTGAATTTGTCGGATTGCAAACCGCAAAAATCATTGCCAACTGACTATCCGAAATGGTTTGACTGCTGAACTGAAAATTTTGTTCTGTTTCAAGTTCAGTTGGTTTTATGGCTTCTTTGATTTGCGTTTCAAAAACGGCAATGTGTTTGAAATAATCTTTGGTTTTGTTTTTGGCAACTGTGTAAAGCCACGCTGCCGGGTTTTCAGGTATTCCGTTGATTGCCCAATGTTCCGATGCTTTTAGAAACGTATCGCTGGCAATGTCTTCGGCAATTTCAATGTGCTTCAAACCAAAATGACGGCATAAAACAGCCGTCATTTTCGCATATTCCTGCCGGAATAAATGAGGTAAAAGTTCGTTATGTGATTTTGGGTTAATCACGTTTTAAAACTTCTCTCACTTCAATGTTTCCACCTACTTGGTCAAAAATCGGATTACCTTTTGCCATTTCTACGGCTTCATCAATGGTGTCAGCTTTTACGACAATGTAACCGCTAATAAATTCCTTGATTTCGGTATAAGGTCCGTCCGTTACCACGTTGTTAGGTTTAACGGTTTTCGCACTTCCCGGAATTGGTAAAAGTGTGTTTCCTTTGTCCACCAACTTGTTTTGTGAAGCAATACCTGCTAACCAATTCATACGTTCCTGCATTTGTTCAGGCGATGGTTTGAAGTCGGCAATGTCTTTCAGTCTGAAAATTAACGCAAATTCTTTCATTGTTTTAAAATTTTAATGTTCGACTTAATGACGATTGACTTTTCAAGTCGGGGACAAATTTCGTGATTTTTTCTGTCAGGCTGTGTCGGTCTAAAATAGCAGGTAACGTTTATGTATAAGCCGTGGCGCTGAGTGAAAATAAAAAAAAGTCCTCCTTATCAGCGCCATGGATTATACATTTTGTTGTGCGTAGTAAAATCTTCTACGTTTTAATTCACGTTGTTTACTTTTGGAGAGTCCGCATCCAAGTAATTATACCCAATTTTCTTAACGGCATCCACTATCTCATGTTCGTCTTTTGTCTTATGAACAATGATTATGTACTCGTCTGCATCGGTGTCAATAAAGCCAATTTTAAAATTTTGAATCTTTAAGGATTTATCAAAATCTTTAAAAACATTTTTAGACGAAACCGATGCTCTTTCTCCGTAGGTAATAGGATTTGGTAAGGTGATTGTCAGATTAAAATTATCTCTTAAAGATGATTCTATCCTCCAGGCTAAGTCCCTAATTTCCTGTTTCCAATCAAGTGCCATAATGAAGTGAATTCCATTTTGGTCTAAGTAATCTTTAACATAATTTAATGTTGTAACGAAATTTTCATCACCGTTATGGTTTGTCAAATCCTTAATGAAGTCCGTCAGCTCAAGCCGTTTAGAGTCCCCAATACACAAGTCAACGAGTTTGAGGTAACCACTTTTTTGTGTTTCAATGTCGTCTAGCATAGAATGAATTTATTGTCTTATCTGTCTGTGTTGTTCGATGCTCCATTTTATTACGCACAACGTATCCATACCCGCATTGCGGGTATTTCCTATTTATGAGATCTTTGAATCTGGGTTAAATATAAATTCAAATAATCGCATCAATTGTAGTATTGAATATTTATTTTCCATAACTCCAAACATTATCCCTCAACTCAATTTAATCCCAATTCCCTAAAAATCCAATGCTTCAATAGGGCTTTTTATCTGACTAAATCCTTTTGTGGTTACGTGGGTATAAATATTTTCTAACATTATCTTGTTAATGGATAATTGGGTAGAAAATAGATTAGAGAAAATATAAAATTTATTTGTTCCTGCTGTTTTTTAGCCTTACGGCTAACGTTTGGGGTGTTGACGTGGCGGGTTTTAGAGATCAAAACTATCCACCGAGACGAAACCCACACGTCATATAATAATAATAATAAAGTGTGGGACTTAGAAGCACTGACCTTAAAAGTACAAACAACAACCGCCATGGCCACAACCTGATGTTACCAGTATACCATTTATTTTCTATTATCTTCAGTTATTCTAAATGATAATTCCTCTGTAATTATGCTTTTTGTATTGGTATCATATTGGTAAATATAGCTATCTGAAGAATCCTTTGTTGGATTTGGGATAATTAAGTATTCGCTTTTGATTACGTTATCAATAGAAGATTTATCCAAAATCACTAAGCTGTCGTTTATCTTAAAAGTTCCTCGGAAATCTTCACCGCCCAATCCACTTCCATTTGTAATTTTATATGTATTATCTTCACGTAATTCTAATCCAACTCCATTATATCCTCCGTCATAAAATGCTTTAATTATTATTGGTGAGCTATCTCGTAAATCAAGTTTGTAATTAATTCCAAAAATCAGGACAATAAAAAATAATCCTATGAAAGTAGAAAGGAAACTTTTGATTCTATTTGAATCAAAGAATTCACACAAGTCCTTATACAGGTTATAAATAAATATTACCAGGAAAATAAATCCTGCGATTAAGTATGGAAAGAAATCAAAAATGAATGACTCATCAGCTGTACTAATTAGCCGTATTGAAATGTAAAGGCCAACTATGATTAGAGAAATTATCCTAATCAAATGTTTGTTTCTTTGCAGTGAATCATTCATGGTTACTGGTAACGTTTTGGGGCTTGCCGAAGGCGGGGATTTTTAGCACAAAAGTTCAATAGAATTACTACCGTTGAACCTGGCACAAATGCTCAATCGAAGGACTTTAGCCCCACTTTTGGCAAACCCTTGTTAGCAGCTGCCATATTTGCTAAGTTTTAATATATTCAATTAAAAATCTATTTTCTATTGCTTCTTCAATGTTTACAGCATGTTTGCCGAATTTTTCAATTGCTAGTTTTTCAATTGTGTCTATAGATAATCCTTCGTATGACCAAGATTCAATTTGTTCGGTCGAATGAGTGTCAGAACAATAGATAACTTTGTCTTGTTTTAATAATTGTGCTAGGTTTTTACTAAATTCAAAGATAAAACTTCTTTGTGGTTCATAAAACAAATTCGAATACTTATGCTCTGGAAAATACACGAGTGTAATTGTCTGTTTGTTAAATGTTACAAATCCGAAGTAAGTATTTAAAACACAAGTTATATAACCATTGTCATCTAACAATTTAGGTGTTTCATTATTTGCCCAAGAATTTTCTAAGTCTTTTTCATTAACATTTTCCCAACCTTTACTTTCATTGATTCTTTCTAAGAAAGACTTAGATAAATAATCAGTCGATATCTTTTTTTGTTTATCAATGAATATTTGTTTCATTTTTTGGTCTTTCTCAAGCAAAAAAGGAAAATTAATAACTTCATATGATGAGAGTTTATGTCCGATCACAATACGCAAATCAATACTCATACTTAGATATGCTGTTCGTTTAATGGTTGCTGCTAACGTATCCATACCCGCATTGCGGGTATTTCCTATTTATGAGATCTTTGAATCTGGGTTAAATATAAATTCAAATAATCGCATCAATTGTAGTATTGAATATTTATTTTCCATAACTCCAAAAATTATCCCTCAACTCAATTTAATCCCAATTCCCTGAAAATCCAATGCTTCAATAGGGCTTTTTATCTGACTAAATCCTTTTGTGGTTACATGGGTATAAATCTCTGTAGTTTTGCTACTCTCGTGTCCTAATAATACTTGGATATACCTTAAATCTGTACCTTTTTCTTGTTTCCTGGCTGGTCCCCAGACCAGCCAGGCCGATGAAATCTAGGTACGACCAGAACCTGCTAGTTCATCCCGAACAGTTCTGTTTTTTGGGATACGCATATTCTGTAGCAATTTCATAAACTCCTGGGGCTGTCTTGAATCGGACTCTGGGAATCGTATTAAAATTAATCCGAAACAATCTAAGAATTTTTTCAGGGATTGACGATCCGCTCCGTGAATTTGTCCTGAATGATCTCCTGTACCGAACGTTTTTCAATTTTACTTTCCAGCCAGGAAATAATGTCAAAATAAATGAATGCTCTTTTTTCAAAGGCGCTATTCCCCAGCGGAACAAGTTGCAGTTTGAGTTTCTGGAACCGGTCGATCAGGTCTTTATTGCTCAGATTGGTATTCAGGTTTTTCAGAAAGCCCAGGATGTATTTTTGAAAAAAGTGTAAGTCGTCTTTTTTCCAGAGAAAACGATACGTTGAAATAATGTAATACTTGATCACATCAAAATTCCCCAGTTCGTAATGACATACCAGGTTCAGGATCCTGGCAAAACAGTGCAGGTCTTCGCGGAAATCCATGTCGGGAGTATTGATCACCTTGTTGAGCCAGCGGATCGATTGATTGAAATTCCCTGCCCCAAAATAAAGACAAGCGATCTTATAATTCAGGATCAGAGAAGAATGCCGGTCAAGTTTGGAAAGAAGAGAGTGGATTTCTTCCCCGTTGTTTTGCATGATAAATTCAATCCCTTTTTCAAAATTACCGGTCATGAAAAAATGGTTGATCGTATTCGTATAATAATATTTCAACAACCGTATACGCATGCTTTCGTTTTTCTGAAGACTGTCCAGAGAACTGATGCTTTGCAGTTTTTTATTGGTCTCTTCAAACTCATGGTAGCGGAAAAGCTTGTACTGAGAGATCAGAAGATTGTTGAGGGCCTTGATATAGTCTTCGGTATTGGTCTCGATCAGGGTGTTGGAACTCTCAAATAAACTTTCCAGTTTCTGGGAATAGAGGTATCCGTTTTCAAAATCCTGTATGAAGAAATAGTAGCCGATGTATAACCGGTAGAGGTAGATCTTTTCGATTGGAGAAAGCTCCTCTTCCTTAAATTGAGGAAGACTGGAATTGAAATAGTCTTTGGCAATCGTATAGTCGGCCTCGTCCCGTATATAACCGATCTTGGTATAGAACGAATTGAGCTTGATCGATAAGTTGGAAAATATATTCAGATTGTTGATCTGTGAGTTGATGCTGCGGACTTCTGTGATGATGTCGTCTACCTTGCTCAGACCATCTTCGGTGGTTTGCGTAAGTACACCTTTTTCCAGTTTGATGATCTCAAGTTGCAATTCCAGGTTGTTGTAAAGCCGGGCCATCTTCTTCGCTTTTTTAAGACAGCTTTTCCCCTGGTCGTACAATCTTCTTTCAAATAAAAGCTGTGCATAATCAATCTGCTCACGGATCTGGATATCCATGATCTTGGGCAGGTGAAACTGCCGGAGACTCTGAAGGATCCGGTCGTGCAGGTATGCTTTCAGGTTGGACAACTGAGCTGCTTTCAGAGCAGGATTTTTTTTCAGGATCTTATCTTCGTCAAAGTCATCCTGCTTGTTTATTTCGTCGAACAGCAATAGGACCTTTTTATCGTCGGCATTGTCAGAAAAGGAGGTTGTGACCTTAAAATACCTCTTTTCGTTTTTATTCATTGACTTTATAAGATCATAAAGATTTTTAGACTTTATCCTTGGCACCGTAATTATGTGTTGGTTATTATATAAATATACTAAAAAATATCGATTTTTTAGTACTTGGGAATCGTAAATATAGTGAGGTAGTGGCGTAAAGATCCTACCTTATTTTACGGCAAATGGTTAATTTAATTCGTATAACGAAAGATACCTTAACTTTTGAAAATGAGAAGAGGGGTTGGAAGTAGCAAGAAATTCAAGCGTTGAGAGGTAATCAGGACCTTTAAATCGTATTCAGCGTATGAGACAATGTATGATGTTATTTTTACTTGGGCTGTTATCCTTGAATAGCCTCCATGCACAGCAAGATCTGCCGGTGAAATCATCCGGCAAGATTGTTTATTCAGAAACTGTATCGGTACCCGGAGGGAAGAAAGATGTTTTGTTTGCCCGGGCTCAGAAATTTGCTACCGGGAAATATAAGATCACCGGTATTAAGAGAGCAGAAGGTATTTTTATTTTTACGGGTTCTTTTCCTGTTCAATATCCTGGTGCTACCAGCGGCCTGACGGATAAAGGGACGGTAGAGTTCACTGTAAAAATTACTTGCAAAGACGGTCTGTATACCTACGAGTATACGGATTTTCATCACATGGGTGACAAAGGAAAAGGAAATGGAGGCAAGCTGGAAGCTCCGGGAGCAGAATGCGGAAAACTGATCTTACCACAGGCAGGATGGGATAAGATCAAAAAAGATACGCCGTCTGGGGTGGAAAAATTTACACAGGAATTTAAAAAAGCGATGCAAGGATAACCTGGTCATAATATGCTTTCATCTACTAACTCACCAGGGGGGTGAGACACAAACGACGGCTGATTGATTCTTCGAAGCTGCTGTTTGTGTTCTTATAAACAGCTTGTAAGTATCCAGGATAACCCACCGGGTGGAATAGAGAGGAGTGGCAAGTATCATGTAACTGAGCTCTTGTTTTTTAGTGTAGGCATATCTTTCCCAAATTAGGATAGTATTTTAGTAAGAAGATCAGTCCCCCGCTTGTAGCCAGGCATTGATCAATTGGACAGGAAAATCTTGTGCATAATTTTCATGCAGAGCGGGAATGTTTTTCTTCGGTTTTTACTAGCTTATGGAT
This sequence comes from uncultured Chitinophagaceae bacterium, assembly GCA_964437245.1. GTDB lineage: Bacteria > Bacteroidota > Bacteroidia > Cytophagales > Cytophagaceae > JANYCO01. Next base: position 3,474 of record CAYTGJ010000129.1, on the reverse strand, counting down.
AGCTGTTATTACGGATGGTTTAACTTTACCCTATTTGAACTATGAGTATTTTCTTGAGATCATTCTTCCTGGCAATTGCTGGACTTATGCTGGCTGGTAGGCTGGAAGCAAAAGTACTGAAGCACTCCGGTATCATTTACAATATGCAGGGCCCGAGAGCCGCTGCCTGGGATTTTTATGGAAATTCTGAAAAATGGCTCCATGAAAATGACCGTGAAAAAGATATTATTAATACTACTGAGATTACGGATCGGTTGCCTTTTTTTCGGCGGGAACTGAAAGGCGGAAACGGAACCAGTTTTGTAAAGGTGAAAAATGTTGATCTCAAAGGAGCGACTTATACTTCCGTGAAAAAGTTGTTTGAAGCGCAGACGGCTGTCTCTGTCATCAAAAGAATTGCGACAGGGGATGTTTACATTTTGAAGCTGAAAAATTCAGACGATTATGTACTGCTGAAGATCTCCGGAATCAAGGACGATGGTACCTCTCTTTTGTATAGTGGAAATAATATGGACTACATCGCATTTGAATATACCGTATTTAAACTGGCGGCTACAGAAGCGGTCACTTTTCTGAAAGAGGATTTTGAGAAACTGGGATATGATAAAGACGGAATGGAAGCAGAAATACTGATTTATCCGAATCCGGTCACCGATAAGATCCATGTGAAGTTCCGTCAATCCATTGATACTACTGCCTGGGTGATTCAACTGGAAAATATGGAGGGAAACAACGTTTATCGAAGTGAGCAAATTTATGAAACCTATTGGGTAAATGATTTTAAAGCCTTGTCCGAAGGTCGTTATATACTTTCTGTCTTAAGAGATGATAAAGTACAGTTGCAGAAAATCATAGACAAGGTCAACCGGAATGGAAGTCCTTTGTCAGAAATATATCAATAAGGAATTTTTTAAAAACATATTTGTTGCATTGCTGCAACAAATATGTTTTTGTCTCCAATATAATATACGGGTGTTTTTATTCTACCAGGACCTTTGTCGTGTAGAGGATCTGTCCCGTTGATACCTGTAATAAATACACCCCTTGTACCAACGGAAGATTCAGTTCGAAACGATTCCCTTCCGGAATTAGCTCCTGGTTTATAACTTCTTTTCCGCTAAGGTCTAACACCTTTACAGAAACTTTTCCGGAGGGATCTTCCGGAAGCGTAACCTGTACCTTACCGGAAGAGGGGTTGGGGGTAACGAGTAGTTGATCCGGAGCATAAGCGGCTACCCTGATTACCCGCGTATAGTGCACGGATCCTCCTGGTGTATAATATTTCAGGCGGTAAAACAATTGAGAAAAATGAAGTTCGTCAAGATAAGTGTACTCTGCCAGAGGAACATTTTTAGTGGATACCTTTTTAGTAATAGGATGAAAAACCTTTGCGTCTGCGGAACGTTCCAGCTCATAGATTGTTCCGGCTTCCTCGTCCGCTATGCTCCATTGGAGTTTGACGCTGTTTTCGCCGGAAGTTTTCCCTTTGAAGGAAAGAAGCTCCAGCGGCAGGGCACATCCCGTAATATTGGTTCGTGCAGTATCCCGCACGATGGGTTCGTTTACTGCTACTGCTGTGGCAACGTTGACGGCCCAGGGATCTGTGCAGGGAGACTTTACTGTTGCGGTGAATTTATATACTACAGAATCACCCGTGAGAAGTAAAGGGATTACCGGCCAGGAAATTATATTACCGCTTAAGGTGCCGGCAGGATGGCCGCTTACAAAAGACCCAAATGTTAATTCCGGAGGTAAAATATCCCGCACTACTATATTGGTCAGTTCTCTTCCCGATACGGGAGCGTTTCCATAGATTCTCCGCCAGGTATAGCCGTCCCATTCTTCCACCAGTTGCTTTTGGATGTTGTTGGAAACAGTACCGCATTGATCCGGATGCAACTTGGTCACCGGTACATCCGGATCAAGCGGATCCGTCCAGTCGTTGGTGATCGGGAAATACCCAGCACCATCGGCGGCTGTGATTGCAGGCTCTGCTGACCAGTCGTCGAGTGCGTTGAAGTTTACCCAGCCCGCATTGATCTGATTTACGAGACGGAGAGGTTCCAGGGCTCCTTCGTGTATTTTCGAACGGTCGCCCCGGTTGTCAGTCAGCCTGAATGTAGTGGTAGCACGACGGTTGGGAAATGTTAAGATAAAACGATGGTTCCAGTTGACTCCCGGCACCAGAGCCTGCTGAGCCAGGGTAGGATAACTATTCGCATAGGTGACCGGATCGGTGGTTCCTTCGCTGATCGTGGTTACAAGTCCCCAGGTAGGGATCGGATTCTGATTGACATAATAGGAGACCCGGTAATTTTTGTAATTGATAAGGGGCTCATGCGCTCCGTGGGTAATGCGGTATTTCAGTAGCAGGTCATTCTGTGCCGCTGATACTCCACCGTGTGCCCCGGATACAACTACTCCGGGACGTCCGCCATTCAGAAACGGGCTTGGCCGGTTTTTGACCACAATGGTATAGGTCAGTTCTTCTCCCGGATCGGCCACTGCTTTGTCTACTGTTTTGATGATCGATAAAGGTTTCTGTGATAAGATATCCACGCAATTGCGTTCCATCACATCTGTGATATGGTTAGGGTATTCATTGCTTTTCCAATGGAATACACCGTTTTCGGTGATGGAGGCAGAATTGCAGATCCTTTCGGGTGCTCCGGGCAGTACCACTACTTTGAATTTAAGCGAATCCATCGTTTGGGCCAGTACGCCGGCGTGCATTCCTGTCACAGTCCCGATATTCCAGGTCAGTACGTTGCCGGTATAAGAGACCGGCAATGTTGAACTTCCTGTTAGATAGGTATAGCCGGGATCCAGGGTGTCTTTGATCACTACGTTGGTCCCGTCCGGTTTTCCGTAGTTCCGGTAGGAAATAGTATACGTAATGGTGTCTCCTTCATAGGCAAAAGTCTTATCGACCGATTTGTAGACCTTCAGGTTGGCTTCCGGTGCTACATGCATAGGGGAATGAAAGTTTCCGGTAAGCACCAGCATTCCCAGGAGCCGGAACCATTCGTGAAAATACTGGGGGGTAGCAGTGAGATAACGCTGGGCACCGCTCCCTCCCTGGTCGTCGAAGGTAATGACACATTGCCGGAACAACTGGGACATCAGATCCCAGTTATTGGCTACGACAGCCGAAGGACTGGCGGGGCCGTAGGGCATAGGCAAAACAAAAGATCCACCGTTGGTACCACTCATGGTATATTCCCAGCGGATATTAGATGCTCCCCCGATCGTAAGTCCCGGAACGCTGGCAGCAGCATTAAAACATGCATTGTTGTAAGGAGCACTTTCCGGATGATGCAGAAAAGAAGCAAACCGTTGTGCCATCAGCTGATTATAATTGTTCGTTCCAGCTTGCTGTTGATGGGTGACAGGATTCCAGGTATAGGTGGGCGCTCCATGCCACAAATAATTCAGGATCGTTCGCCAGCCATACCGGAAGTCTTCTCCTCCTGA
>CAYTGJ010000128.1:0-13194 GCA_964437245.1 uncultured Chitinophagaceae bacterium | reverse complement strand
ATTAATTTTAAACAAAGAGTTTATGTTTTGGGGTTTCCGCTTGCTGTAAAGATCGGCAATATGGACAAGCTGGCGTATATAGCATTGGGAGGTGAAATTAATCTCATGACCCATTACAAACAGAAATTTTTATTCAACGATACGAAGATCAAAAGCGGAGCGTGGTTTTCAGACAACGTCAACCTCTTGAACCCTGCCGTGTTTTTTCAGCTAAAATTCATGGAGTTTCAGGTTATCACGTTTAAGTATTTTCTGGTGGATTTCCTTCGCTATCAGCCGGATGGCTTGTTGTTGCCGGATGGTACCCTCGTAGCCGATTATGGAAGATCCAGCAAATTGTTTTATATTTCATGGGGCACCAACATTGCAAGCCGGAATCCGGTCGCCAGAAAACAACAACAGATCCAGAGAATACAGTCCGCCAGATGGGTACAATAAGCCGAAATACACTACCTTTAATCATAATTTATACTATTCATTAATTCAGCAATTACATAATGGCGATCGACGTACGCAGAGAAGATGCCCTGAACTATCATAGTCAGGGTCAACCGGGGAAAATAGAAGTAGTACCTACCAAAATGTTGAGCTCTCAGCTTGATCTCGCATTGGCTTATTCGCCGGGAGTAGCAGAGCCTTGTAAAGAGATAGAGAAAAACAAAGACGAAGTATATAAGTATACGGCCAAAGGAAACCTGGTAGCAGTGATCTCCAACGGTACTGCTGTGCTGGGATTGGGCAACATTGGTCCGGAAGCGTCCAAGCCTGTGATGGAAGGGAAAGGCGTTCTGTTTAAAAAATTTGCAGGCATTGATGTGTTTGACATAGAAATCGACAGCCAGGATCCCGATGAGTTTATAAGGATCGTGAAAGCGCTGGAACCTACGTTTGGCGGGGTCAACCTGGAAGATATCAAAGCCCCGGAGTGTTTTAAGATCGAACAGGCCCTCAGGGAGCAGATGAATATACCGGTCATGCACGATGACCAGCATGGCACGGCGATCATCTCCGGTTCAGCGTTGCTCAATGCATTGGAACTGGCAGGAAAAAAGATCGGTGAAGTGAAATTTGTGGTCAGTGGTGCCGGTGCAGCGGCTGTTTCCTGTACCAGGATGTACCATCTGCTGGGAGCCAGGAAAGAAAATATAGTAATGGTAGATATAAACGGTCCGTTGAACAAATCCCGTACCGACCTCGATCCGGTTCAAATGGAATTTGCCACCGATCGTCCGGTCAGAAACCTTGCCGAAGCGATGGTAGAGGCAGATGTGTTCATCGGTCTTTCGGCCGGGAACATCGTTTCGCAGGAGATGATCAGAAGCATGGCGGAAAATCCGATCGTATTTGCACTGGCCAATCCTACTCCTGAGATCTCCTACGAACTGGCGGTGGCTGCCCGTCCGGATATCTTCATGGCAACCGGCCGGTCTGATCATCCTAACCAGGTCAATAATGTACTGGGATTCCCTTATATTTTCCGCGGAGCATTGGATGTGCGGGCTACCGAGATCAACGAACAAATGAAACTGGCGGCCGTCACTGCCCTGGCAGAGCTGACCAAAGAGCCGGTTCCGGATATTGTGAACAAAGCATACGGAGACGATACGATCTCATTCGGCAGAAATTATCTGATCCCCAAACCTCTTGATCCCCGGTTGATCACTACTTTATCTCCCGCTATTGCCAAAGCAGCGATGGAATCAGGGGTAGCCAAAAACCCGATCCTGGACTGGGAGGCCTATAAACTGGAACTGGAGCAGCGGCTCGGAATAGACCAGCGCCTGATGTCCAGAGTGATCGGACGTGCCAAGCAAAATCCTAAACGGGTCGTGTTTGCGGAAGCCGATCATTATAAGATCCTGAAAGCGGCACAGATCCTGGTAGACGAAGGAATCGCCACTCCGGTACTGCTGGGACCAGAAGCTAAGATCCGTGCCATGATAAAAGAAAACGGGTTGACGGATCTGAACAATGTGGAAATCATAGAGCCTCATCTGGAGAAAGAGAAAAGAGCCGAATACGGAATGCTGTTGTATGAAAAACGTCATAGAAAAGGGCTTGAACGGGAAGAAGGGAAAAAACTGATGCGCGACCGTAACTATTATGGTGCCATGATGGTAGAGACCGGCGAAGCAGATGCACTCATTTCAGGACTTACCTCCGATTATGCCACTACCATACGTCCGGCTCTCCAGGTGATCGGAGTAGCAGAAGGTGTGAACCGCGTAGCGGGAATGTATGTCATGATCAGCAAAAAAGGAACTTACTTCTTTTCCGATACTACGGTAAATGTGAACCCTAATGCTGAAGAGCTGGTAGAGATCATCGGACTTACGGCCAATATGGTACGGTTTTTCGGCACCGAGCCGAGAGTGGCGCTTATGTCGTACTCTAACTTCGGATCCAGCAAAGGAGAAGTGCCGGATAAAATGGCGAAGGTAAGAGTGTTGGCCAAGCAAAAATACCCTGATCTGAAACTGGAAGGAGAAATGCAGGCGAATATTGCTGTGAACCAGGAAATGCAAAGCGAGAACTACCCGTTTAGCGAACTGGCCGGTGAAGCTGCTAATACCCTGATATTCCCGGGGCTTGCTTCCGGAAACATTTCCTATAAGCTATTGCAGGAAGTAGGAGGAAACGAAGCCATAGGCCCGATCCTCATGGGGATGCGGAAGCCAGTACATGTGTTGCAGATGGGAAGCTCCGTAAGAGAGATCGTCAATATGGTAGCGATCGCTGTAGTGGAAGCACAAATGAGAAGTAAAGAATAAAAAGATATTTTAATCAGATAACTAAATTTATCCATGAGTACAATACTGAATCAAAATGTATTTTTTGTAAAAGAGCATATCGGGATCCTGAAGGCTTCCAACAACTATGACATCTTTAACCCGGAGGGCAAGGAACTTCTTATGACCTGCCGGGAAGACAACCTGGGAATCTTTACCAAGATGTTCCGCTTTACCGATTACAAAAGAATGACTCCTTTTGATATTAAAGTGAAGACGGTGGCAGGAGAAACCGTTGTCAGAGTAAAAAGAGGCGTTTCTTTCTTTATCTCTACCGTAGAGGTCCTGGACGGAAACGATGTTCTGATCGGAAAGTTCAAGCAGAAATTTTTTTCGATCGGAGGAAAATTTGATGTACTTGATGCCGACAACAAAGTATTGTGTACCCTGAAAGGAAAATGGACCAGTTGGGAGTTTAAGTTCGCTTCTGATACCGTTGAGTATGCATACGTTACTAAGAAATGGGCAGGATTTGGCAAAGAGCTGTTTACCTCTGCCGATAATTATATGCTCACCATCCATGACAGCGCTCCTCACAACAGTTCCCTGAGGAAACTTATTCTGGCAGCGGTCATGTGTATTGATATGGTGCTGAAAGAGTAGATTGGAGGTATAGCATTTCTGATGCAAGGTGCCAGATTCAGGATACCAGTAAAATTATTATCAGGAATTCCTCTGTTTTGCGCCAGCGAAGGGGGACTACCTTTATCCGGTATCTTGCATCAGGCATCTTACATCTTATTTTAAACCCTCTCCCATGTTTTTTTGCAAACACTTAATTTTGAATACTTTTTTTAGTAACTAGCTCTGGAGATCAATGCCTTGCCCGGTCCATGAAAAAAACCTTCTTGTTGTTTTCAACGGTACTATTCGTCGTGTTATATGCGAATGGACAAAACCGTAATGCTACGGTAAAAATTCTTAACAATTATATTGAGTACAGCAATGCCAACATCACTGCGCTGAAAGCGGTGGAGCATACCCTGGGAAGTTATAATTCCCTGTTCAACGGTTACCTCCGGAAAGACCGGAAACTGGGAGGAGAAGAATATGAAAAGCCGAAGCCCAGTCCTTTTTTTGACGAAGATGTTTTCACCATCAACGAAGACAATCCCGACTATCTTTATGCGGTAGCACTCAAAGAGTCTGCGGCACTTCCTGTAGCGGTCAGAACGGAATTGAACAACTCGATGAAAGCAATGCATCTTTGCAGCCAGAAACTGGTGAAGATCCTGGACAGCATGAGCAATATTTTTTCAGGACCCCTTATCACGGTTACTGATAATGAAGCAGTACTCCCCTACAATCTCCTGGCAGAAGGAAAACGGCAGCTTCAGGAATCCGGACGGCAACGGGATATATTGTTCACTACGCTTGTAAATTACTACCACAAAGCATGCCCGTTGAATTATTCCTCCACGGATTATATTCGTTCTGTCAACGAACTGAAAAAAGGAATGGTCCTTTGTCAGAATATGCTGGACGATTTAAGCAGAAATGACTCCACGAGGCTGACAGAATATGGGGTACAATTAGATTCTCTTTGTCAGGTGCTCGACAAAAATGAGCTGGCCCTTTTAAAAGGGATAAAACCGTATGGCGATAGCAAACACTTCCCAAACAAAGGTTACTACCATGGGATGGATCTTTACTCCCGGTATGAAAACCTGCTGGATCAGTTTTATCTCTTTGCAGGTTATCCCAGGAAGTTCAGAGAGCAGAAAGGATCGGTGAAATCTGCTTCCGGGAAATGTCATTATTTTTATAAGCAATGGTTGGCCCAATTCAATGCTCCCCTGGGGCCGGTGTATTGTTACAACGAATATGTATTGCTGATCGGGGGTGGGAAAATGAAAATACTTTCGCAGGATGTCAGCCGGACCCGTTATATTTACAGAGGATGGGGCGATGAGAACAACTCGTTGCCCTTAAGACCGCTCCTTTCCTGGATGAAAGAAACTCCCCGTTTTGAAATTACATGGCCTGAAAAATAATCTATGAAAAAAATAGTACTGGTGGTCGGACTCTTTCTCGGCTTTGTTGCCTCCTCCCTGGCACAGGGCGGTCAGGATGGTATAATCATTTCCGGAGAAGGCAGCTTCGTGACGGTAGAAGGAGACTCCGGTACCATGATCATTGTAGGAGAGTACGATTCCACGTCTGCGGACCCCTATGTTCCGGTTACTCCTTCCCGCAGGGAGCTTACCACTTCCTATACCGTTGAAACAGTTCCTAATCCCAAAGAACAAAACAACACCTATGTTTCCGATCCGGATCATTATCTGAGTGTCGAAACCGTTTCGAAGATCAATGTTCTCTTGTCGGCACTGGAGCAAAAAACAACAGATCAGGTAGCCTTGGTAGTACTCCATTCTATAGGAGATGATGTACCCAAAAATTTTGCAACGGCTCTTTTCAATAAATGGGGAATAGGCATTCGTGGGAAAGACAACGGGCTTTTGATCCTGATGGTGATGGATCAGCGAAGAGTAGAATTTGAAACAGGATATGGGATGGAAAGTATGCTGCCCGATGCTATTTGTAAACGGATTCAGCAAAAACATATGGTTCCCTTCTTTAAAATGGAGCAATACGACCAGGGGTTGTTGGAAGGAGTGAAAGCCACGACCGAACTATTATCCAATCCGGAGAATTCAAAAATTGCAGCAGAGCTCCGGGAAGAAGAAAAAAAAGCGTCAGAGGAAGAGCGTATGGCAATATTGGTAGCCGTGGGTGCATTTTATCTGATGAGTATACTGATGGTGTTTGCCTCCTTGCGAAAGAACCATCGTTTCAGAGAGCATTATAACAAAGAACATACCGTCTATTACTCGAAAATAAGCCAGAAGAGATGGCTGGCGCTCTATGTATTGCTCCCTTTGCTTTACTCTTCAGGAATGTATTTTTTCTATGCGGGAGATTCTTTTGTGAGTGCGTACCTGATCGGCATCTATTTGTATGCCTTGATAATGGTACTTGAGAAGAGGATCCGGCTTAACCGGGGACTGTCAAAGACCACAGAAGGAATGGATTATTATGATCAATATGTTCAGTATAAAAAATCGCACAAACACTGGTGGGTTGCGCTTCTGTTTTTCCCGTTCCTGTTTCTGTTTTATTTTGTATATGTAGGAATCAAAAAAAGAACCCTCCGCAATCATCCCAGGAATTGCAAGGCTTGTGCCGGGCCGTTTGTAAAATTGAATGAAAAAGACGACGACGAACATTTGAAAAAAACACAGTTGCTAGAGGAGGATTTAAAATCAGTTGATTATGATGTCTGGCTGTGCACTCATTGCGGAGAGAAAGAGATCTACAGTTATGTAAATAGCTTCTCCAGGTATTCCAAATGCAAAAGCTGCGGAGTACAAGCGGCTTATTTGTTTAGCAACCGTACTGTTGTTTCTGCCACCTATTCCAGTACCGGTGAAGGATGTAAAACCTATAAGTGTAAAAACTGCAGTGCAGTACACGAAGAGCGCTATACTATTCCCGTAAAACAACGCTCCTCCTCTTCCGGCTCCGGAGGGAGCAGTGGAGGAAGTTTTGGCGGTGGAAGTTCCGGCGGCGGCGGATCAGGGAGCAGTTGGTAAAATATAGAAGGAGATGGCTTCCGGTGACCCCCTTCCCCTGAAACCCTATAAAACCATTCCTGAAAATATCCGGACTAGTACCTTATTCCCTGAAAGACATTGGATTAATTAAATTTTACATAAGAATAATGTCTTTTCGCTCCAAAAAATACCTCTTTAGGGTGATGTCTTTGCACTTCAAATACGATTAGTTTTGTCCCTATAGTTATTGAATTGTTAATTTTTTGTCACACTTAGGAATGGTTACTTTTATAAACCCTATACTGAAGTTCATGATCTGTCTGTTTTTGGTCTGTAGTTATGGACTGACAGCGAACGCCCAATTGCATATTGTGGATCCGGTGAGCATTAACACGATCTGTATGGGAACCTACTACTGGGGTCCTACCGAAGACCTGACCACGATCCGGATCGCAGAAACGAATCCCGGTGATATACCGGCAGGAATGGGGATGGTCTATTTTTCCATCCTCACCACTCCGCCTACCTATAATGGAGTCTATTATTTCGATCACGGGGTCGGGACCGTTACACTTTCATCCGGAGGGAACCTGAGTTTCACTCAGCCTTATGGTGTTAGTGCCAGTTTCGGTCCGAGTATTTATTTCCTCGCCTCCGGAACCGATCAGCTTGATACCATTACCATCGCAGGATTAAAGGTACGCTCTTCCGATGCCGGTGACGGCAGCCCTTCAGAGCTGGTGTATAGTGCTAACATGTCTTCCGGGTTAATACTCCATCATCTTACTCCGGTAGTTACTTTTTACAGCACGGTCAATCCGGAACCTACGATTGCCTTTACACCGGATTTCTATTATTGTAACGGACAAAATGAAAACCATTTACTGTCGGGGATTCCGGCTGGTGGGGTATGGACGGGTTCGGGAGTGGAGGGAGCGTATTTTAATCCTCTCGGATTATCGGCAGGAAATAAAATTCTTACCTATACCGTGCAAAACGGAGGAAGTTGTTCGCGTTCCTCCACCGTTACTGCTACGGTATTGGCAACTCCTTTGGTTTCTCTGACTTGTGATGCCCCGGATTACACTATTTGTACGGGAGAATCGGTGACGTTTACGGGGGCTGTTAGCGGATCCAACCAACGATTTCAGTTTTATAAAAACGATCTGCCGGTGACTACACTTTCTGCTGTTCCGGCCTATACTACTGCTTCCCTCATGGACGGCGACCGGATATATGTAGTGGCCGACAACGGCAACCAGACGTGTGCGGATACTTCTGAAACCATTACCATTATGGTAGGCGAGCATCCGGAACCACGCTTTAACTGGCAGAACGTGTGCGGACAAAACCAGGTAACATTTCAGGATATTTCTCAATTGTCGGGCAATGGCACTATTGTAAACCGGCAGTGGGATTTTACCAACGATGGTAATTTTGATCATGCACAAGCTTCGGCTTTACCCAATCTCACCCACGGCTTTTCTCAGGTAGGAGAATATTTTGTAAGGCTTGGAGTGACTACTGACCGGGGATGTTATGAGGAGTATGTTCAAAGAGTGTATACCTTGCCCGGTATCATTCCCACTGCCTCTGAACCCTATGCGGTCAACTTTGCCTCTTCGCCGGAAGGCTGGGCTTGTGACGGGAAAAATTCCAGTTGGGGATGGGGAGCAGGCCATGAATCATTCGGACAAGGCAGCCGGAACTTCTGGAGTACCGGGCAAACCAACGGGGACAAGCTTTACAGTACCGATGAGCAATCCTATCTTTATGGCCCCTGTGTGAATTTAAGTGAATTGGACAAGCCTATGATCGCGATAAAGCTGAGCAGCAGAATGGGAGGAGGTCTGCCTGCGGGAGCTATTCTGGAGGCTACCGATGACGAAGGACTTAACTGGAGGAAAGTGGGAAGTGTGATCGAAGGGTTGAACTGGTACAATAATGTAGGGATCGTTTCTACCCCAAGCAGCACGTTGGCCAATACTACCACGAACAATCCCCTCTCGGAAGGTTGGGCAGGAGTTATTCCCTTTGACAACGAGACGATGTCGAGATTAAGTTTGCAGCCTTATTATGGATCAACGTCCGTAAGACTCCGGATCAATTTTGAATCGGTGGCCGATGCAGGAGCTCCCCTCTACGCCGGAATAGGGATAGACAGCGTGTGGATTGGCAACAGAACAAGGAGGGTGTTGTTGGAACATTTTACGAATAATGAGGGAGGAGGTTTTGTTTGTAATCCGGGGTTCTCTAATCCAGCTTTTCGATGTAGTGCTTCTAACGATTCTGTTAATAAAATTCACTTGTTGAGAATAAACGATGTAAATTCCATACATTATCACACAAGTTTTCCAGGGGTAGATAATTTTAATGCGTTATATCCAATTGGGGCTAGCGCTAAAGTTTTGTATTATGGTCTTTCTAGTGCTCCTAGAACCTATATAAATGGAGGAGCTATGTATAACAGATACGGGGATTCTTTCGGTGAGTTGAATCTCAAGGTTATTGATTCTGAGATATTAGAACCGTCTAAATTTGACGTTGATTTGTCAGTCTATATGGAAAATATGAAAATTACAGCTGCTACTAGGGTTAAGTATACAGGAGAAACTAATTTTAACAGCGATGTTGTTGTCCATATTGTTGTGTTGGAAGAAAATAAGATTGATAATGGGATCAATTATAAATATGTTTTAAGGCAAATGTTACCGGATGCTAGCGGAAATTATATTTCTAGATTATGGCAGAAAAATGATCAAGTTGAATTGGCCAATAGCTGGATATTTTCTGATGGGAATATAGGAGAAGCAGGAGTATTGGTTTTCATTCAGGATAAGGTTTCTAAGAAAGTATACCAAACTATATATGTTAAAGGAGAGGGATCAACTGGAGAACCTGTTATTGCCTTTGTCAATCGTGAGAGAAATAGTTTGGAAGATGTTCTTTTATTCCCTAATCCAGCTAATGAGGAATTTACGATGATCTTTAATTTCAATGAAAGAAAATCCATTGAATGGGAATTAATGGATGTATTGGGGAAGTTGTTCGATTCTGGAATAGAGGAAAACAAACAGAGTTTTACTGTCTCTCTTAGAAATATCCCTTCTGGGTTGTATACCATAAGGTTAAAATCCGAAAAAGGAGAGCAAATGGTAAAAAGAATTATTGTAAGTCATTAACAAAATAAAGGATGAAATATATATTGATAATTGTATTGCACCTGATATTAATATCGGATGGAATAGGGCAATTAGACGTTAGTTTTAATGAGAATGGGAAACGTTTTATTTCAGACGATGTAAAAAATATTATGTTCTCTCAGGCCGTAATTCAAAATGATGGAAAAACAATACTTGCAGGAAGGATTGAAGATTCGTTAATAGTTATACGCTTACTGAACAACGGAACTTATGACGATAACTTTGGAGATAATGGGATGTTATTTAAAGATTTGGAAAGTAATTTTGAAATGGTAAAAGCTATTGTCGTTACAAACACTAATTCTATATTTTTATTTTGTCATTATTTCACAGGAATTAGTAGTCATACTGCAATAGTTAAATTAAATTCCAATGGCACTTTAAATTCTTCTTTTGGTATAGATGGTGTTTTAGTATTGGAAAATACATCATCTCCCCTATATGCTTTACTTCAATCAGACACTGCATTTATTTTGGTTACAACCACAGGGGTTCATAGACTGGATCTAGAGGGAGATATCGATTTAGATTTTGGAGATGAAGGTAAGTTAGAAATTAACAATATAGATGGGATTAATGATTTGTTTATACAATCGGAAGGCAAAATTCTTATAGCAGGTGAATTGGATGGCAACACAGCTATCCTTCGTATCAATGCCAATGGCAGTTTCGATAATATTTTCGGTACAAATGGTGTCAAAACTGTGGATGTCGACAACGATCCGGGAGATAGAGCCAGCTCCGTTATACAGTTGGAAAATGGGAATATTCTTGTGGGAGGCTATTACACGAATCATATTTTTCTGATGCAACTCAGCAGTACAAACGGTGATTTGATTACGTCCTATGGAACAGAAGGGATTATGAGCTATTCTTACCCTCAAGCCACTAATAGTATTTGCAATGCCATTGCTGAAGATTTGACGACAAATGATATCCTGGTAGCCGGAACAGCACTATATGGAGCGAAGAGTTATTTTGCGTTGTCCCGGGTCTCCTCCTCCGGAACGTTAGAAGCGTACGCAGCGATAGACATGAATGATTCCTTCGCAGAGGCCAACAGTATTTGTATTCAGTCGGACAGAAAAATAGTGATTGCCGGAAGTGCTATTCATGAAGATAAATACCATATGGCAGTAGCCCGTTTCATGCCTGATTTTAGTACTTTAATTCAAAGTGTGGAAAGTTCTGAAGCAATTTCGGCAGGCATTAATCTTTTCCCTAATCCTTCTTCTCACTACATTCATCTCCATTCTGTTTATTCTCTTGAACAGGTAAAAGTGCTGGACATGCTGGGCAACGAGGTACTGAACCAATCTCTGAGCGGGAATACGAAGCTTGATATTTCTTTATTGCCAAAGGGTTTGTACAATTTTATCCTTACTACTGATCGTGGAACGGGTTATAAGAAAGTAAGTGTGCAGTAAATAACTTGAAGTGAAAAATGAAACAATTATTACTATTTCAAATAATTCTTGTCTTACTTCTGTCAGGATGTAAAAAGAGCAATCCGATGATAATTTCTCCGGTAAGTTTTTCTGCTACCTATGGAGGTGTTACCTATAATCAGGGAGTGGAAGCTTATGAAACTTCTGACGGAGGTTTTATTATCGCCGCTACTTCCGCCGAGGGAGGTGTGGTAACTCCTATGGGGTCCCCTTCTACGGACCTAATGCTGATCAAGACTAATGTAAAAGGGGACGTTATATGGAAAAAATCATACGGAGGATCTTATTTTGACGAGTGCGGGTCTGTGGTAGTAACAGACAAAGGATATTTGCTGCTGGGATCTTATTCCTATAAAAGAACATACGGGATTATATCTCCTGATCATGATTCTACCAGTATGTATGCCGTGATGACCGATAAAGAAGGGAATGCCCTTTGGGAGAAAAAATATAACACCAGTCGTGATAGTGTACACAAAACAAAGGGTGTTTCGGCGGTACAAGCTCCGGATGGATTTGTTCTGGCTGGTGTAGCATATGAAATGCCTAACGATTATATATACAATATCAAAATTGATTTTAATGGAGACATACTCCTCTTCCCTGATTTAATAGGAAGTCCGTCTTATAATGACGTAAAGTGTATTATTAATTCTTATTCATACGATGAGTATATATTCAATACGAATACGTACTTTTTTAATCAACGTACTCCGATGCTATTCAATATCAAAAAGAATGATATAGTTTTAACCCATAATATTGTGCGGTCTAATTTTGATTGGAATATTGTGGGCCCTCAAGCATCTGTTTCAGGGAAGATCATAAAATCGTATGATGGAAATTATGTTTTGACAGGTACTACTGAAAATAATGATATTTTTGTGTTAAAGGTTGGTCCTACTCTCAATAAAATTTCTATGTGGTATTACGGTGATCCGGATTACAACGAAAGAGGTATTGCGCTGGAAAATACGGAAGACGGCGGTTATATCATTGCCGGTATTACTAATAGCCCCGGGATAATAGGGAAAGCAGGGGCGAGTGACAATATATATGTCTTCAAAATTGATGCTAACGGGAATAAGGTCTGGGAGAGGACTTTTGGAAATGAAGGGTTTGATACTGTAGCATCCATCCATCAGACTTCCGATGGTGGTTATGTATTATGTGGTACACTGGATATTGGGAACAACGGATTGGGCTCTCCATTATCTAAAAGTATCCTACTCATTAAAATTGACAAAGACGGTAACTAATGGAGCTGTCAAACCACCTCAGCTGTCGAAAGCCTTGTGCCAGTTATCCTATAGGCGTCTCGCCGGACTACAAAGAACAACCGTTGACAATAAGAAAATGATTACTACGAAGTAATGAAACTGTTTGAGATTGATCTTGTGGGATGATTGCTGATGATAGTGGAGAACACATGGCCTAATCGTATAATTAAGTTAAGGGATACGAAGAATAAAAAACTATCGAAAAAACCAAATAACTATGACAAAATTGGCGATAAGTATTTTAATACTGGCAGTCTCATTCTTAAACAGTAGTTGTGAATCAAATCAAAAAATGGAAGCACTTAAAGTGATAGGGATCATAAAAGATAAAACACTGGTCGAAGTTCCCAATAAGGCAGCCGGAAAGCCCGGAAAAAAAGAAAGCCGTATCACGCTGGATGTCCTGGAGGTAAACGGCTCCAAAACCAGCGAACTGAATCACCCCGTTTTTACCGGTACGGAAGAAATGCTTCAGCCCTATACCACAGGGCAGAAAGTGGAGATTGTTTGCACGTCATCCACAGGAAGGCAGATACAGAAAATTTCGGCAAAATAAACTACTGTTGACGCAAGCAGTAGTCTTGGGAAAAAGAAAATAGCAGAGGCCGGAATTGAAATGATGACTACTGCAAAAGAGAGAAGAGGTATAAGGAGAACGAATGCTAAGAGGCTTGTCCGTGCTTTAGGATAACCCTCTTTACTCAATAAAACTACGAAAAATGCTGAGTTTGTACATTACTTTTTCACCACCTTTACCACTTCTGAAAATTTTTCGTTGCTGAACCTGAAGAAGTAAAGACCTGTGGAAAGGGAAGAAATATCTACAAAAGTATCATGGAGCAGCTCCTTGTCTTTTACTACCAGTCCCTGACTGTTTACCACCTGCAAGTATATTGTTTCTCCGGCGGGTGATTCTATTT
>CAYTGJ010000127.1:5873-13525 GCA_964437245.1 uncultured Chitinophagaceae bacterium | reverse complement strand
GGAGATTCGGACGTATTGATCGCAGACAGGATCGCCAATGAATGTTTTGAGGAGTTTACGAAAAAACATTACGATAAGATCCAGAAGAAGTTGAATATTTCGGACGAAGAGCTCAAAGAAGCTGTGAGTATTATCACCCGTCTGAACCCGAAACCCGGAGGAGGAGAGGGGACTGATATAAAATCCCAGTACATCATTCCCGATTTTCTTCTTTTTAATAATAACGGGAAACTGGAGCTGACGCTGAATTCAAGAAATGCTCCGGAGCTGAAAATAAGCCGTTCGTATAAAGAAATGTTTGATACGTACGATAAGTCTACCGGGAAAGACAAAAAAATGAAAGAAGCGGTTGCCTTTGTAAAGCAGAAGCTGGATGCAGCCAAGTGGTTTATCGATGCGATCAAGCAAAGGCAAAATACGCTACTTATCACCATGGAGGCGATCATTAAGTACCAGTATGATTTTTTCCTCGAAGGAGATGAAAGCAAACTGAGACCGATGATCCTGAAAGATATTGCTTCTGAGATCAACATGGATATTTCTACGGTATCCCGTGTCGCCAACAGCAAGTCCGTACAAACAGATTTCGGGATTTATCCTTTGAAATATTTTTTCTCGGAAGGGATCTCTACCGATTCAGGAGAAGATGTAAGCAGCCGGGAGGTAAAACATATTCTGAAAGAAATCATAGACGGGGAAGACAAGAAGAAACCTTTGTCGGATGAGAAACTGGAGGAAATGCTGAATAAAAAAGGATACAATATTGCCAGAAGAACGGTGGCCAAATACAGGGAACAGTTAAATATACCGGTCGCAAGATTAAGAAAAGAACTATAATTTCAGAGTGGGAAAATATTCAACGTTAAAAAAACGAATCCTTTTTACGAGATTTCTCGCAAATGGGATTTCTGCATTCTTTCATCCTCTACTATTACCCACGTATATATTTGTCCTGATCGGGTATTTCGCTCCATTGGCCATCGCTCCTTTGAATACTCTTGAAGGAAGGAAGTTCCTGATCAGTCTTATATTTCTGGCTACATTCTTTTTACCATTTCTGTTGCTGACCTTGTATGTGATGATCCGCAATACGGGTTGGTCCGTCCAGCATTTTCTGATGGAAAATTCGAGGGAAAGGGTTTTCCCTTTTGTGGTCATCGGTAGTTTTTATTCTATCCTGGTTTATTTTATTCGTCAGGCCCCCCAGTTGAATGAGATTATTCTACTCGTCATGACGGCGGTGACGGCGGCTATTCTGATCATGGCGATGATCAGTAATTTCTGGAAGATCAGCGCTCATGCGACAGGGGTAAGTGGAATGATCGGTTTGCTGGGGATTATCAATAATAAAATACCCAATTCCGCTTTGTTTTATCCGCTGGTGGTCCTGATTTTCCTGGCGGGATGTCTTATGAGTGCACGTTTGTATTTAAATGCACATACGCCTGCTCAAATAGCAGGAGGAGTACTCCTTGGATTTACGATTAGTGGAATTAGTTATATTTTTATTTAATTTGCCCCCGAAAGGGTGACATGTCGTTTTTCGGAAAAATATTAAGCTCAGAGAAAAAAACTGTTTTAACGGAAAGTTCTTACGAAGAGCTTTTCAGAAAATGGTATACCCCCCTTTGTAAAACAGTCTACCGGCTCTTGCAGGACAAAGCACTTACAGAAGATACTGTACAGGACGTTTTCGTAAAACTCTGGGAAAAAAGAGACACGCTGACTATTGAACTCTCTCTTAAAGCCTATTTATACCGGGCTGTCATCAATGCTTCTTACAATCATCTTCAGAAAAATAAACGTTATCCTAAGCTTACGCTGGATGAGCTGAACACAGAGGTAGTAGTCCCTGCAGAAGTGGAGACTCAGCTACAGGGAAAAGAAATGGAAGAAAAGATCCGTGATATTCTTGCTGTGTTGCCGGAAGCCTGCAGGGAAGTTTTCGTCCTGAGCAGGTACGAGGGACTTAGTTATAAAGAAATTGCAGAGACCCTTGAAATTTCGGTTAAAACAGTAGAAAACCAAATGGGCAAGGCCTTAAGAATATTCAGGGAGAACCTCTCAAAGGGATAAAGATTGAAAATATTATATTGATAATTAGTTGGTTATAAAATAATTTAAAAAAATAGAAAAACCCGTAGGGGTAACCCGGGTATTTATTGTCTTAGTATCAGAATGGCAGAAAAATTAACTAAAACGGACGGAGAAATCTACGATGAACTGATCGCCAAGGAGCTCAATGGCGAGATTTCAGAAGCAGAAAAAACCATCCTTCTTGAATGGGTCAACAGGAAGGAAGAAAACCGTGTGTTTTATGAAAAGGTTTCAAAGAGTTGGAAAACTGCTGCTGTGCAAAATGAAATGCCTGATTTTGATACCGGGGCGGCCTGGAAAAAAGTAAATGCCAGAACCCTTGACGCCGGAGGGAAAGGAAAAGGGAAAATAATTTCGTTCAGCAGCAGGATTGCCACTCAGAGAGCTGCCGCCGTTCTTTTACTTGTTGGAATCATAGCACTTGTCAGAACCACATTGCTGAATACTCCGGAAGCGGTCGTATATGCTTCCAGGGAAGAAAAAATAGAATTGTATCTGCCAGACAGCAGCAAGGTGCTTCTGAACAAAAATAGTCATCTGACCTACTATACGGATTTTAACTCTTCGGAGCGAAAAGTGTATCTGGAAGGAGAAGCATTTTTTGAAGTGCGAAAATCTGAAGGAAAAAAATTCGAAGTGATAGGGATCCGTTCCGTGACTACGGTTTTGGGCACCTCTTTCAGTGTACGTTCTCATAAGAATGAAGCGAAAGAAGTAGTACAGGTCGTAACCGGTAAAGTTTCGATGGCTGCACTTGACAACAAAGAAAAAAATCAGATCATTCTTACTCCAGGGTTGAGAGGAGAGCTTGACCATTCTTCCCTATTGACCATTAATGAAATTGACGACCCTAATTTCATAGCCTGGAAGCAAGAACGCTTGGTTTTTGAAAACACCGAACTTTCGGTGGTTGCCAAAACACTACAACAGTATTTTGGAATAGAGATAGAAGTGACCGACCCTCTTCTGCTCTCCTGCCGGTTTACAGGATCTTTTGATAAACCAAAGCCGGATGAAGTATTGGAAGTACTGGCTGTTTCAACCAATTCATCCTATAAAACAACCGGGATCAAAATAATACTATCCGGTAAGGGATGTAAAAATTAATCGTCAAACTTAGTAACTTATAATTATGAACATGAGGAGATATATCAACCTTATAGTGCTATTGCTTTGCCTTTGCGGTACGCTTTATGCACAATCTCCGGTGCTGGAAACCAAAGTGTCGTTGCAGTACAGAGAGATGGAGATAGGAGAGATCTTAAAGGATCTTAACAAAAGATATAAACTGAAATTCTCTTATTCCAGCAATGTAGTGCCGGAAAAAAAGAAAGTAAGTATCAGTATTAAAAATGTAATGCTGAAAGATGCGCTGAATGATTTGTTTAAAGAAACAGATGTAGCTTTTCAGGTGATCGGAGAGCAGATTGTATTTAAAAAGGGGATTCGTAAAAACTCTACTTCTTCCCAAAAATACAGAGTGCAGCAGGAAAGCTATCGTGTAGTCAATGCCGCAGCCCCTCCTTTACTCTACGATCCCGGATCGCATCAGGAAGAACTGATGGTGAGCAACAGCGTTGATTTTATCATCGATACGATGCCCGATGAACTTGGAATGGAAGTACCGATACTGATTGAATCCGATGATTATCGTCCTTCCAGAAGAGATCTTAAACGGAAGTATAAGATCGAACGTCAGTTGCTCAAAGTACAGTTTTCCTTGCTTAAGGATAGCCTGAGAAGAAAAGGGGGCAACACCGTGAGTAAGCTGGAAATGAAATATAACTACATCGAACAGAAAATGAAGGAAGAGTATTTCAAACTGATGTATGCTCCTGAAAATAAAAAGAAAGATACAGCCTCCTTTATACCGGAAGACTCTCTTCAGCAGGAGGATTCTGTGATGACGGAAGAGAAAGACAACGATTATCTGTACCGGCCTTTTCAAATAACGTTTGTAAGTCCTCTCGGCACGAACGGACACGATGCAGGAAGAACGGTGAATGTGTTTTCCTGTAATATCCTCGGAGGATATTCCGCAGGCCTGGAAGGGCTTGAAGTAGGAGGGATCGCCAATATTGAGGCCGATTATGTAAACGGAGCACAATTTGCCGGTGTGGTCAATATAGTGGAAAATAAAACCAATGGTATTCAGATGGCCGGTGTGGCCAACATATGCGGTGATACTGTCAGAGGGATACAGGCGGCCGGAGTGGTGAATGTAGTGGAAGGTGCTGTAACAGGAATTCAGGCAGCTGGTTTTGGGAATATATTAGAAGGGTCTATCAAAGGAGTACAATCTGCAGGGTTTATCAATGTAGTAGGCGATAGCCTGGAAGGTGTTCAGGTAGCCGGTTTTGCCAATATTACCGGAGGAGACGTTCATGGTATTCAGGCGGCCGGATTTCTGAATAAAGCCAGAAAAGTAAATGGAATGCAGATCGGGGTCATCAATATCGCCGACTCGGTTCAGGGAATTCCGCTGGGGCTTCTGAGCATTGTGAAAAAAGGAGGATACAGAAGGCTTGACCTGCATGGAACCGAAGCATTGCATGCCAATGTAGCGTTTAAAATAGGAGTGAAGCATTTCTATAATATTTTCCAGGCAGGAGCCCAGTTTAAAGGAAATCAAGTACGCTGGGGAGGTGGATATGGTCTGGGAAGCGAATTGAGCCTGGGTGGCCGTGGAGTGGTGAACTTTGAAAATGTGACGATGCATATCTGGGAATCGGATTGGGTAGAACCTGAATTGAATTTATTGAACAGGCTCTCTGCCACTTTCGGGCTTATGTTAGGAAAAACATTTACGATATACGGAGGTCCGGCCTTTAATGTAATGATCTCTTCCCAGTATCAGCCCGGGATGACCGAACCAGGTTCTGATCTGGCTCCTTATACCGTATACGATCAGACTTTCAGCGGGGCCAAAGATGTAAATGTAAAAATGTGGTTTGGATTCAATGCGGGTATAAGGTTCTGATTCACGGCAGCCAATGATACGGATAGGGAAATCAGGAGTAAAAAATCAAAAAAGAAATTATTATAAAAATAAACCGGAAGGTTTAACGCTAAAATATTGTCAAAACATTAAATAAAATCATTATGAAAATAATCGCTAAAACAGGTAAAATAACTGCGTTCGTTGTAACTATACTGGTGATCATCTTTGCCGCTTCCTGTAACTTCAGAACGATCAAAGGCAGTGGAAATGTTTCTTCGGAAGTAAGACACGTCTCCGGATTTTCAGGGGTAGACGTGAGTTCGGCCCTTGAAGTAGTATATACAGAAGGCCCGGAATACAGACTTGAAGTAGTAGCGGATGATAATCTTATTTCCTACATAAAAACGGAAGTACACGGAAATAAACTGAGAATCGGAGTAAGAGAAGGTAAAAGTTTTAAAAAAGTGACCAAAACGGAAGTGCATATTACGGCTCCTTCCCTGACAGATATAGAGCTGAGCGGTGCATCCAGATTTGAAGCAGTGAATACGATTCATGGAACGAATCTTAAAACAAGGCTGAGCGGTGCTTCCTCAGTAGTGTGTTCGGTAGAGTTATCTTCTCTTCAGGGAGATCTGAGCGGTGCTTCTACGCTTACGGTAGCGGGTGGTACGACCAATGCTAACTTGTCTGCCAGCGGCGCTTCTTCATACAAGACCGGAGGATTGACCACTGAAAAGGCCATCATAGATTTTTCAGGAGCTTCTACGGGAGAGATCAAAGTACTTTCTACCCTGGTTGCGAACCTGAGCGGAGCATCGAGGCTTCATTATTCCGGCAATCCATCGGTCAGCTCCAATACATCCGGTGGCTCTACCATCCAAAAACAATAATGACTTTGCTCTAACGCCGGGTGTATATCTTCTTCTGAAAAATGGGATCAGTTCCAGCACTTTTCGGAAGAGGATAGAATTATCTCAACTATTTCCCCGTATCATCTGATCGCCCGCGCATAGAGCGCTTACCAAAAAAATTGTTTACCAGTGCGTCTGTTTTGGCAGTCGCACTTTACTAACCCATAAAATTCATAGAAAAATATGAAAAGGATATTCTATTGCCTTGTTACAACGTTTTTATTGTCCGTTAATCTTTGGGCGCAGGACAATAAGATTTACACTCAAACCATCAGAGGAGTGGTATACGATAAAAACCTGGCCACTCCGCTGGCCGATGCTTCGGTAATTATACTGGGTACCGATCCTGTGATGGGAACGGTTACAGGGCCGGATGGAAAATTCAGGATCGAAAAAGTACCGGTAGGAAGATACGATGTTAAAATTGCGATGCTTGGTTACAAACCGATGCTTCTTGCCAATCAGTTGATCACTTCCGGAAAGGAGACAGTGTTGGAAATATACATGGAAGAGGATATTATAGAAGAAAAAGAGCTGGTGGTGCAAGGTCAGAAAGACAAGTCCAAAGCAAACAACGGCTTGATCACGAATAGTGTGACCAACCTGCGTACGGAGGAAATCAACCGTTTTGCCGGATCAAGGAGTGATCCCAGCCGGATGGCCTCCAATTATGCTGGTGTAGCAGGAGGAGGCGATCAGCGGAACGATATTATCGTAAGAGGAAATTCTCCCGTAGGAGTATTATGGAGGTTGGAAGGTGTGGATATTCCGAACCCTAATCACTTTACTTCCATGGGAAGCAGTGGAGGTGCGTTTAGTATTTTGAACAACAACCTGCTGGCCAATTCGGATTTTATGACCGGTGCTTTCCCGGCGGAGTACGGGAATAAAACGGCTGCAGTTTTTGACGTAAGGATGAGAAACGGGAATAATGAAAAACGTGAGAATACTTTTCAACTGGGGATCAGTGGAATTGAATTTGCTACCGAAGGACCTATTTCCCGTAAGAATGGAAGTTCTTATATGGCGAGCTATCGTTTCTTCACCTTTGATGCTCTGGAAAAAATAGGCGTTAGTCTTGGAGCCAGCGGGATTCCGCAATACCAGGATTTTACGATGAAAGTAAATGTACCCACTAAAAAGGCCGGAACATTTACTGCCTGGGGGATCATGGGTAAGAGCAGTATCGATCAGCGGTATGACGAGGAATACCGGGATACGGTGCCGGATCCTACCGTACGTTTTGAATCAACTTATTACTCTAATATGTTTGCGACAGGACTTTCAAACGAACACTTATTCGGAGAAAAAACAAAAGGGAAGCTGACCCTCTCTGTATCCGGCAGTAAGATAGGATACACCGAGTTTGATATCCGTCAGAGTAATGCCTCGTTGCGGAATGTCGCTTTCGGAACGTTTGAAGGACATTACCTGGCCAATTATACAGTATCTCATAAATTGAATGCACGCCATTTTGTAAAAGCCGGAGTGATCCTGCGAAATATGTTTTACAACATGGATCAGACTTATTATGATTACAGGGATAGTATTTTCCGGACACCGCTTGATCAGAAAGGAAATACCTGGCTGGCACAGGGATTTGTACACTATCATTTCAGGGTAACGGAAAAACTGAATCTCCATCCCGGAATTTATTATCAGCAATTTATGCTCAATAACAGCAAAGCTCTGGAACCTCG
>CAYTGJ010000127.1:0-5863 GCA_964437245.1 uncultured Chitinophagaceae bacterium | reverse complement strand
AGACGCAGGCGCACTGCTTAGCGGGCACTTCATCCTTTCTTCCGGCCTGCACAGTCAGACATTACCGTTGTATATTTATCAGACACGGTTTCTCAATGATGCCACCGGGGAGTATTACCAGCCTAACAAAGACCTTGATTTTATGAGAAGTCTTCATGTGGTAGCGGCATACAAAAGAGCCATTTCCAGGAATCTGAGATTTAAGACGGAAGTATATTATCAGTACTTGTACGATGTACCGGTAAGCACAGGGCACAGAGACTGGTACAGGGTATATTCACTGGTAAATACAGGAGCTTCTTATGGCATTGATTCAGGAATCGACAGTTCGGCTAACCGAGGGCAGGGTAAAAACTACGGAGCAGAGATCACGCTGGAACGTTATTTTAATAAAGGGTATTATTTCCTGACGAACCTTTCGTTGCTACGCTCTGAATACAAAGCAGGAGACGGGGTGTGGAGACGGTCGGCATTTGATATCGGGTACGTATACAATGTACTGGCGGGAAAAGAATTTCGTCTGGACAATGAAAACAGAAAAGTACTTTCCATTGATTTTAAAATGACTTGTTCCGGTGGACGGAGAATCATTCCGATCGATGAGCAGGCCTCGCAGGATGCCAACGAAGTACGATATGATTTTACCCGTGCGTACGAACAGAAACTGAAAGATTATTTCCGTACAGACCTGAAGATCTCTTATGCGGTAAACAGGCCGAAAGCCACACATAATTTGTTTGTGGCCGCAGATAATATTCTGAACACTCAGAACATCCTGGAGCAGTACTGGGACCGGAAAGAGCAAAAAGTAAAAGATGCTTATCAGTTGGGAATATTCCCTTACCTGGGCTATAAGATTCAGTTTTAAGCTGGTTGCTGTTTTTTGAGTATGGTATATCTTATAAGATACTAGACGCCGGATACAAGATCCTGGTGTTTATAAAGGGTAGATCATAATCAGAAAATGATTTTATTTTCTGATTATGATCTACTTCTCTGAAATCTTGTATCCGGTATCCAGCATCTGAATTACTGATGCTTCAATGAAATGGTAAAGGTGGTCCCTTCGTTTACTTTACTATCGAGTTCGATCCTTCCGCCCATCATTTCTACCTGGGTTTTGATCAGGTGAAGTCCCATTCCTTTCCCTTCTACGTGGCTATGGAATCGTTTATAAAAACCAAATATTTTGTCCTGGTGTTGCTGGAGATTAATGCCAAGTCCGTTGTCGGAATAGGTAATGACCGCAAGGTTATTTTTGATCTCTGAGCGGATGGAGATCAATACAGGTTCGTTTATTTTCCGGTATTTCAAAGAATTGGAAATGAGATTGGACAGGATACTGTGAATAAAGCTTTTGATGGCGTAAATAGAAGGAGCGTTGGAAAAATCTACTTCGATCGTGGCCTGGTTCTTTTCGATCTGAGGTTTATACAAGTCGTAAATGATCGATAGTTCAGTCGCCAGGTCTACTTGTACCTTGGTATGATCGGATTCTTTTGTCTGAGAAAGAATATAGTTAAGATCCCGTATAATGGTATCAAGGTGGAAAGTCGATTTCTGGATATGTTTGATCAGTTCGTCTTTAAACTGAGGAGTGGTATTACTGGATTCGAAAATATTGGTAATCCCCAGGATCGTGGCAATCGGCCCCCTTAAGTTGTGAGAGACGATATAAGAATATTGATTTAATTGCTCATTCTGGTAAATAAGTTCTTTGTTGATCTGTAGTAGTTTTTCCTCGTTCTTTTTTATATCGGAAATATCGGTAATGTTCAGCGATATCCCGATCAGGTCGTTCTTCTCTTTGTATACCGGGATCATGGTGGTCTGTATCCAGGTTTTTTTATTGTTTTTGCTGGTAAGCTTTAATTCATTTACCACTGTTTTTCCTTGCAAAGCCTGAGTGAAAAGAGTATCGTATTTTTCATGTAGGTATTCATCCATGTATTTTTTGATACTTTGGTTCAGGCGTATATCTTTATTGAATCTACGTAAGCTGTTATCGTTGGCCGGTTTGTTGAACCATAGAATCTGCCCGTTGGTGTCCAGCAGGTAGTTGACGCTTTGCGTACTGTCGAAGATTGCCCTTAGTTTCAACTCATTTTGCTCGATGTGTGCATTTAATTCGATCGTCGAGTCCAGTATCTGGCGTAGTTCTTCTTCGTTTGCTTTCAGCTCTTCGTTGAGGGTGAGTGTTTCGTTCAGAAGGATTGTTTTTTCTTCTTCGGCTTTTTTACGTTCGGTAATATTCCGTGCACTCCACAGAATATGAGTGCAGTTCCCTTGTTCGTTGAAGATAGGAGTGACACAGGATTCGAGGTAAATACTCTCTTCTCCCAAACGGATGGATTCTTCATAGAATACCCTACTTTTGGAAGAAATGGCTTCAGCCTTTTTAGCATTGTCAAAATCCAGTTCTTTTTGTGTATAGTGGTAAACAGACAGGAATAGCTCTTCGTGCAGCCTTTCCACGAGATCTTTTTCGGTATAATTTGTCCCACATTGTAGATTGATGTGATGAAGATTCGTAGCATTGATATACAGCAGCCGGTACTGATCAGGGCCCTCTACGGAGCTCAGTGCGATGGATTCAGAACTGTTGACCATCACGGTGTTTAGCATCAGCTCTGTATGGGAAATGATCTCTTCGGCAGCTTTAATATCACTGATGTCTTTCACCAATGTGATGCAATATTCTTCTCCGTAATAAGAAAGGTAAGTAGGGGTTACTTCCACGGGGATCAGGGCTCCGTTCTTGCTCTTGTAATTGGAAAAAAACGAAAAGGTTTTGCTTTCCTTTAGTTTATTCCAATACATGGTCCATATGTCGGGAGTAAAATTCGGGTCCAGCAGGGCAATACTTTGATGGAGTAGTTCGTCTTTATCGTACTCAAATTTCTTCCAGGTAGTATCGTTCAGATAGAGGATATCCCCTTTGGAAGAGATGGTGATAATGGATTCTGCACTATTGTTCAGTGCATATTCTCTAAAAAGAAAACCGTTCAGAGTATTCTTGCTAAGCGGTTTCTGTTTTTGTGAGTCAACGAAGTTCGCCTGAATGTTCTTTAAAAATTCATTCTCTTCTTTGAGCTTTTTGATTTCCTCGTAAAGGTCAATAGCTTCACTATTTTTTTCCTCTGGCTTCATCATTATTGTAAAAAATGGGAGTTAGCTTTCTTAAATATATAAAAAAAGCTCGTATTTTAAAATACTCCTTTTGAGTTTAAGTGTCAGATTATCAGGCTTGATAAAATTGATAGATTGTGCCGGATGAATTTTAGTACGATTCCGGTAGGCCAGATAGATATAAGGAATTTAGAAATCGCTGCCTGGTATTTTTCCCTCTTCCCGGGAAAGAACTGTTCTGGAGAGGATGGCCAATGGTCTTGTCCCTGTATCAGGCATCTTGTATTTTGAAACAATCTTAAAACGGACCGTCTAAAAATTAAAATCCATGTTGTACAATTATTTTTTTAATTATGCTCTGATCTTTTCTTTTGAGTTCAGCCAGATACATCCCATCCGGGAGAAAGGCTATATCAATCTCTTTGTTTTCTGCGTACAGGTCAAAGGACCTGGCATAGACCTGACGCCCTGTAAAATCATATAGTACAATATCAGAAATGACTCCTTTGATCTTTAAAATATCCTGGGTAGGTACAGGATATAATACGACTTCCATCGGCTCATTTTCTTTGGGTTGGACCGGGGTGATCAGGATCTCATTTTTATTGAAGACCGGCCGTACCATCATACTGCCTGTCACAAATCCCGGTTGTTGATTATAAGCATTCCATTCGGATCCGCTCAGGCTGTAATAGATCATATCCGAGCGATCGTAATTTTTGTCATAGCCAATGCTTAACAGGTCCCCGAAATTTTGCTGGTAACCCACGTAGTAATCTGATCCCGCAGGGACTATAACGGGCGTATTCAGTTTATAACGTTTGAATCCACCGTAGCCTACGGCGACAGGTTGCTGTGAGACGAGATTTTTATTGTGATCCCATACGGAAAGTAAAATGGTTCGTCCGTTCATGTTCGGACCTTTGCTACGGGTAAAGTAAATGTCGATATCGGTAAGCGTATCCGAAAGGTTAATGGTAAATTTATTGGCCATTTTGCTGCCGGTCTGATTGCCGCCGATGCCGCCTTCGGGTGAGCCGTCATCGTAGGCATAGTAATCCCAGAGAATTGTTTTTGTGGCAAACTTATTATTATTCGCCCAGAGTATATTGACAGTATCGTTGGCTGGTATCCGGAAAGTCTGGTCGATGTAGATCGGATGTCCGTAATTGTTCAGGGTAGATACATCAGGAGCGCAGACATCGTAAAAGGTCCGTTCATTATCTCCCGAAGGATCAAGATGGTCCGGGAAATGAGAGGCAGCGGTATCCCGGCTGAATACTACCAGGTCCGGATGAACAGTATAATCTGCTATGGAGTAAAAGAATTCCTGGCTTGGAATACCCCGCCCCAGGTTGTTGTTGGAAAAAGGCATTGCGCCTGATTCGGCTGCCTTGTTGGCAAAGAACTGGTTATACGGCATGGCCGTGTACCGGTTCAGGAAGGTGACCGGTATATTGCCGATTGATTTGTCGTTGAAGATCGTATCCGTAGCATTTCTGTTTCGGTCGAGGTAAATATGATCGATATGCCACAGATCAAAAGGTCCGGACAGCCGTCCGAACGACCGGAAACGGAATTGAAAATGCCTGAAAAAATAAGAAGGGTTGTCCACCGCAACGATTTCGATCTGGAAGGTATCCATATAAGCAAGATCCCCTGCGATCGTTTTGATGATGTTCCAGGTGCCGGTATTGTCTTTGAATTCAAGTTGAATATAATCGTCTGATTCAGGGGCATCGCCTATTCCCGAGTGTTGCCAGAAATAACTGAAGTAAATATTGTCACCGGCTGAATACGATTCCAGGTTGATTGGGAGAGAAGTAAGGTGATCGGAAAAACCTCTTTCCAGGACGTTTACGGTATTGTAGGGAGTGCCATCGGCTTTAAGACCGTCAAACGTGGCTACATTGTAGCTTACCGGAGAGAGAGGATACCGGTTGTTGATATACGTATTGCCTTCCGGCAGCCATTTCAGCGTATCGATGCTGGTGGAATACACCCGTTCTACCCTTCGCCAGAAAGCATTGTAGAGCCTGGCGGTGACGTCGATTTTCATGGGAGTAGTAAGCGTATTGGAAGAGTCGATCAGAAATTCGTTCGTGCTTATTTTTTTGATATACCACACGTTTTTAGCAATCAGACCGGCCTCCGTGCTGATCAGCGGATTGGTAAACCCTACACAGAACAAGGTCGTGTCAGGGAAAGCATTGAGTACCTTGTTGTATATTCTGACAATAGAATCGGTGCTGTTGTCGATCACAATAGAATCGATCGGGACTACTACATCGGAGAAATCTTCAAAGAAAGGAAGGCGTAGGGTATCGGTGTAGGAAGAAGCGGCAATTTTAAGAGCTGAATTTTGTGGGGCTCCTTTGTGTACGTTTCTTTCGGGATCATCCACAAGACCTGTCACGATAAGCTGCGCCTGCATTTTAGGAAGACAGAATGCAGTCAAAAAAATCAGGAGCAAAATATAGTTAACCTTGTGTCTTGTCATCGTCCTTTTAAAAGAGAACAGTCACTTATTTCTGTTCTTTACCCAGAATACATACCCTATAACGGAGAAAAGGTAAATTAATTATTCGGCATACCATAAATCAACGGTTTCTCCCATGTTGATTTTGGCACCCATTTTATAAGCGGGTTTTTGCCGGATTATTTCGTCTTTATCCATCCCGCTAACCTGCTCTCTTTTTTCCAAACCCACCTGCAATCCTTGTTCGGTAAGCAG
>CAYTGJ010000126.1:0-13630 GCA_964437245.1 uncultured Chitinophagaceae bacterium | reverse complement strand
CCTGTAGACGAGGTTATTGTCCAGATCATCAACGAAGGATATTCCAGAATGCCGGTGTACCAGGATAATATAGATAATATTGAAGGGATTGTCTATACCAAGGACCTGCTTCGCCTGATGAATAAAAAGGAGCAGATTGAGTTCAAGGATGCGATGCGCCCTGCATATTTTGTTCCGGAAACCAAAAGGATCTCTGACCTGCTTCGGGATCTCCAAAAGAAACGGATGCACATGGCCATCATCACGGATGAATACGGAGGTGTATCCGGAATTGTCACGATTGAAGATATTATCGAAGAGATTGTGGGAGAGATCCAGGACGAACACGACGACGAAGCTCCTATTGTAGAAAAGGTGGGGCCCCGGGAATATGTGGTCAATGCACTTTCTCCTATCATGGACGTCAACGAGTTTTTGCCGGAGCCTTTGCCGGAAGGCGATGAATATGAAACCGTAGCCGGATACATCAGCATGATCTTCGGTAAAATACCGGACCTGGTAGATACTATTGAAACCAAGCACTATCAGATTTCCATTCTGAAAAAATCCAAGCAGATGGTACAGGTGGTAAAACTGAGCTTGCTGGAGAATAAATAATGCTGTACCGCCTCAGGGAGTATTCTGCAAACCAGTGTCTTAAAGAAAAGAAGCAATCTGTCAGCTACAAAGTTATCCTGGCTTCGTAGCTGACAGATTGCTTCACAAAGACCTCCCTGATAGCTAATCTCATCCTGTATCTTAAAATCTCAAACAGGAACACGCGGTATTTTTTCACATAATCACTCCGTCTTTCTGGTGTATTTCCTGAAACTTGAGTTATCCTCAAGTGAAAACATCCCTTAGGAAAACAATACAAAAACTGGATTTAACTGCTATTATCTATAAAACAACCGTTCTTTTCATTGAAAGGTATTAAAATGGACTTTTTACAAAAAACAGTCCTTATTATGTCTTTTTTTCAGGATGTTAAATAAAAACCAAAGCGTTATTTTTCCTGTCCACCCCCCTATTCACTATACTGCAAAAGCACCATTTTTCATACACCCCCCACTTACCATTTCTCGTCTATTGTTAATTTATTAAAAATGCCTTAAACGGTTTTTCTGTTGCAAGGTTTCATTTAACAAATAACATTACTCACTAACTAACATTTGAAATTTAATGATGCGCAAAAGTTTATTTTTTACAATGGCTGTCCTGGGGATGATCCCGCAAATGATCGCAGCTACTTTTACAGTTTCGGTAGACGATGGGGGCTGGGGAGATGTCAATACTCCCAATACACTAGCCCGGGCAATCGCCGGCTTTAATGCTGCCGGAGCAGGAGCTCATATCATCAACATCAATACCGCAGTCCGTCTGACCGATCCGGCCAAATGGGCACTGAACAATGCAGCGGCAACACTTACCATTAATGGGAACGGAAATACGGCAGAAGGTCCGGGCTACAATTCCTGGACCCTGAATGTAAACCGCCTCACGGTGAATAATCTGACCCTGACGGTAGGCTTCAATACTGCCACTACTACACTGGCAGGAGCAGGGGGACATAGTTTTAACAACTGTTCGATCGAAAATGTTGCCTTGACTTTTACAACGAACAATAATACACTGAATAATTCTACTTTTTCAGGTCCGGGGGGAACTTATACCCTGACATTTAACGGGAACACCAATAATACTGTTTCTGGCTGCACGTTTGACAGAATGGCCCTACGCTTTGAAGGTTCTACCAGCAATGCGATCTCCAATACAAGGTTTACCAGAAGCGGACTTAGCCTGGTAGCCGGTTCCAATAATAATACTGTGTACGGATGCCGGTTCAATATGAATGCTGCAGGTACTGCTATAGTAACCAGCGGGATCTCTTATGATATCAGCATTAATGCATCAACCGGAAATATCATCGGAGCGAACACTGCTGCCAGAAGAAACATTTTTGCCCTTACGTCCACCAATTCCATTACAGTAGCTGCAAATGCTACCGGCACAAGGATTGTAGGAAACTATTTCGGTACCAACCCGGCTGGAACAGTAAGCTTATCAGGAGCCGGTACCAACTCCACTATTTTAATCAGTGCCTCTCAAAATGTAGTAGTGGATTCCAATGTGGTCGCTTCTATGCAGGGAAGTGCCGGCGGAGCAATTGAGGCGGCTTCCGGAAACAGTTCCGGATTAAAGATCCGCTACAACCTGATTGGGGTAAACGCTGCCGGAGCGGGAACCGCAGCCTTCTATAATAACAACAACGGAATATTCATTTCAGGAGGAACCGTCAACAACCTCGATATAATTGGAAATACGGTAGCCAGAAGTAGTAATATAGGGCTCCGGTTCAGCGCCAGCATCAACACGCTTACGATCCGGGACAATAAGATCGGTTCAAACAGCACCGGGCTGCATGACGGGAGTGATTACGGAAACGGGCACGGAGGAATCACGCTTGAATCAGGAACGATCAGCAATGTCACCATCCACAACAATGTCCTGGTACGAAACGGATGGGCTACAGAGGACAACTACTCCTGCGGTATATATGTTCCCGCAAACGTCTCGGGGATTTCCATCACTCAGAATAAAATAGGGGTATACGCAGATGACAATGCGACGGGGCCTTCGGGAAACAGCTTTTCTGGTATATTCTTCCGTAGCACTTCCAGTAATATTACGATCAGCAATAATGTAATCGGAAGAAACGGACTGGGAACTACCAAATCACACGGTATTTCCACCCAGGTAAACATTACCAACATTACTATTACCAATAATTACATAGGGATCACTTCTTCCGGCACAGCGATCGGAAACGGAAGTTCGGGCATAGACCTTCAAAACGTAACGACCGGTACGATCTCGGGAAATTATATCTGTTCCAACGAAGGCCGGAGAGCAGACATTCCTGCTGCCGGAATCTCCTTATCAAGCGGCACCAACCAAGTATCCATTACAGGAAACCGTATAGGGCTATCTCCTAACGGGACCGGGGCCGGACAACAACTGAACGGATCGTACGACGGAAGTGCCATTCGTACAGAAGGAACTGCTAACCGTATTCTTATTCATGACAACGACCTTGCTTACAGTGCCGGAAACGGAGTGAATGTAGTAGCCGGGGCCGATTTCGTACAAATCTTCGACAACAGGATCTATTGCAATACATTAAAGGGAATCAACCTGAATTGCGGAGGTGATCATCCTAACGGGCCTGGGAATAACAGTTTCGGATGTGGTACCATTACGCTGGATGTATTTACTCCGATTCCCACCAACGTAAGCGGAGGGAGGCCTGCCAACTCTGTGGTATATGTATACAATACAGGTTCCTGCCAGACCATGTCCTGCGGTCCGAATCCACAAGGAGAAAACAGGTTTACGACCGGAACTACTACTTATCCTTCCGGCTCCACGTGGGCCTACAACCATGGAGCCCTTATGTACAACGACATTACAGCACTGGCAGTCGGAACCGGTGCCAACTGCAACGGTGGTTATTGCAGAACCTCTGAGTTCTCGAACTGCGTAGACAATACGCTTCCGGTTACCTTACTTTCTTTCGAAGCTTCTGTACTCGAAAACGGTACGGTACTCATTCACTGGCAAACTACCAGCGAAGTCAACAATGCGTTCTTTATACTGGAAAGAAGTACAGACGGTATCGGCTTTGAAGCCATCGGAAAAGTGAATGGAAAAGGAAATACCTCCGAACTTTCCACCTACCTATTCACGGATAGGACGGCAGGCACAGGCATCGTATACTACCGTCTGAAACAAGTCGACTTTGATGGCAGTTATGGTTATTCCCCTTCGAGAAAGGTATCTATAGGGCAGGAGGGACTGATCACGGTTTATCCGAATCCTAATCCGGGGACCTTTACAATTGCTGCGCTACAAGGCGGACATTACAAAATAGCTATTACCAATATGGCCGGACAGGAAGTATACTATTCCGAAGTATATTCAGAAACCCTGCTGGAGAAAAACATTCAGACTTCTTTGGCTCCGGGAACGTATGTACTTCAGGTACTGTCCGAAACTACTATGTCAGTGCATAAATTAGTAGTGGAGTAAGCCTCGTTACAACACAAAAAATATCTCGAAGAGGAGATCCGTGAACAGGATCTCCTCTTTGTTTTTATGCCAGTATCTGCTCTTTACGAATGAGCCGGTATTCGCCGGGCTGTAGCTCTCCCAGGGTCAGCGAAAGAATTCGTATCCGTTTTAACATGACGACCTTGTATCCTAATTTATAACACATCCGCCGAATCTGTCTGTTTAATCCCTGTGTAAGGATCATTCGAAAAGAACAAGGATCTACCTGTGCTACAGAAGCGGGTCTGGTCTGTTTGCCCATGATGACAATCCCTTCGGAAAGTTTTTGAAGACATTCTTCTGTCAGTATTTTATCTACGGTGACAAGATATTCCTTCTCTTTCATCGCTTCGGCAGGAGCTATTTGCTTATACAGTTGTCCGTCATTAGTAAGAATGAGCAATCCTTCCGAATCTTTATCCAAACGTCCCACAGGGAAAATATCTTTATATTCCGGCAATGCATCGGCCAGGTTGTGAGCGATCTCCCGGTTCATCGTACATTCGATCCCTCTTGGTTTATAATAGACCAGGTACAGGTATTCATAAGGAGTCTGCAATACTTTTTCCTCGCAGCAAATAAGCTCTGTGTCCGAAATGGTCTGCTGTTGAACAGCAGGGACTTCATTGATTAATACTTTCCTTGCAGCGATCAGTGCGAGCGCATTTTTACCGGATATCCGCAAATGCCGGACAAGAAATTCATTGATGGTCATTTGAGGAACGTAAAGATCGTAATAATCAACGCCAGGTACGTAAGCAGGAAAGAGACTCCCCAGAATAAAACCGTAAATACATTGACCCGGATAATTGATTCCAGTAACGATATCTTATAGAATTCTTTCATAGAAAAAACCGAATACAGGCAAATGACCAGAATATTGAGTCCCAGCCGCATTTCAAAGACAGGAATAAAATAATACAAGGGAAGCAGTAATACATCCTTCAGCATAATGAAGGACATAAGGTGCAGGGAAAAAACGAAATGATGTACAAAATTCATTTTCTTATAAAAGAAGATCACTGTAAACAGCAAGGCATAGAAAAACACCACTATATACATGGAGTAAGAAGCCAGATCGGCAAACCGTTCGGACAACATTTCTTCATTGATATGCCTTTCGGCGATCGCTGCGTCGGCGATCTTTTTCATCAGGCCGGTGGCATCCTGTTTATAAAGACTGTCATGATGGTAAAAATCCTGCTCAGGAAAATAAAAAAAAACGATGAAATACAGTACCGAACATAACAGGTACAGCTTAGCAGGAGACCAATAACGCTGGAATCTTCCCCGGAAGTATTCAGAGGAAAGAAAGCCGGGAGCAAACAATAATAGCTTCAGCGTTTTTAACAGTCTTTCATCAATCTCCAACGATTCACCAATAGCAGTTCTCACAAACCCCTTCATTGTAAATTCTCTTTCGATGATCTTTTGCTGACCACATTCATGACAATAATTACCTTCGAAAGAAGTACCGCAATTGGGACAAGTATGTGCAGCTAGTACGGGCATGGAAAGCTATTTATTCATGATGATAAGGTTCACCTTTCTGGATTGTCATGGCCCGGTATAATTGTTCTATAAAGAAAAGCCGTACCATCTGATGAGAGAAGGTCATCATAGAAAGGGCGATTTTATAATGAGCCCGATCGTATACGGCACCGGAAAAACCATAAGGACCTCCTGTAATAAAGACCACACGGCGTGTTCCTCCATTCATATGCTGCGTCAGGTATTTTGAAAATCCGGAAGAGGTAAATTGTTTTCCCTTCTCATCCAATAATACTACGTAATCGGTATTGAGAAGTTTGGACAGTATCAATTCTCCCTCTTTTTCTTTTTGTTCTTCTCTGCTTAGTGATTTTGTATTTTTGAGTGCAGGCAGGTACAGGGTTTCTACCGGTAGATAATGTTTCAGCCTGCTTTCATATTTCTCCATTCCGGTCACCAGATATGCTTCTTCTGTTTTACCACAATGAATGATCAGAACTTTCATTGTTTGAAGGTTTTATATTGGCGGTCTACATTCGGACAAGGCATTGCCCTATGTCCTTTCTTTCCTTTCCGGTTGGACTTATCCGTCTGCCATTGATAGATCAGCGAGAGTTCATGCGCTCCGCCGCTTAAACTGGCCAGCCGCGATACTACGATATCAAAGCTGTAACATACCGTAAATCCCTTATGAACAAGTCCTCCCATCAGTACGATCGATTCAGCATTCGTAATCCCTTTTCCGTATTGTTTTATTGGAAGCCCCCGATACCAGACACCGGCCATAAAAGGTTGATGGGTTAGATAGATTCCCAGATCAAGCTGATCTGCGGTGCCCTGCATTTTATACAAAAATGTAGGAGTGATGCTGGTTTCCTGCACTGGTGCTCCCCACGCGATCTGACGTTCCTGTAATAAAATCTTGTAGCCACCGATAATGCTCCATCTGACGGGCAACGGACTATTGTCTACCCTTGAGAATGATTGTTCCGGTCTGTTGAGATGGTGCGCTGAAAATCCGAGCCAGAGATTACGGTTGTAGGCTACGGTACCGAATGAAATATCCGGATATACATAATTTCTTCCTGCCGCAGTAATAGCATCGTTGGTAGCATTGCCCGATACTCCGTCGTTGGTGAGCTGATCTCCGAAAACAGCATTACTGAAATCAAAATCCCGGATTCCCATACCTACCTGCAGCGCAGGTTTGATCGTCCAGCGGTCCGTAGCATTGATCTGGTAAGAATACATAGCACTGATCTCGGTAGAACGGAGCTTGGTAGCCCCCTGGATCCCCCTGTTGATCAGAAGTCCCACGCCACTTCTTTTCTTATAAAAATCATGATCGATCCAGGCAGAAAAGGTCTTATAAGGATCTCCCAGACCGGGCCATTGAAGACGGTAATTAACTCCTGCTCTTGTATCCAGCCCTGCTCCGGCAAAAGCAGGATTCAGGTATAAAGGTGCATTATAGTATTGAGATAGCTGATAATCCTGGGCATAACTGCTCAGGGTCAGAAAAAATACAATAATGAACAGGATATATTTAAACATGTTTTACTAAAACGCCTGAAAGAGCAATTTATGCTGTGTACAAATATACTCTTTGAGAATGAAAAGAATACCATTAAGGGATATAATTACAGGCTTCCAACAAAGAATCTACTTTAAAATCAGCATACGAAGAATCCGGGATACGATGGGGGATCAGAATAGTTTTAATCCCTAACTTCTTTGCCGGAATAAGATCCCGGTCCATATCACCGACCATCCAGCATTGATTAATATCCAGGTTGTAACGGGCTATTGCTTTTTCAAACGAAAGGGTTCCTGGTTTGGTAACCAGGCTTTCTGTTTTGGTGGCATGGTAAGGACTGTAATACAACTCGTCGATCAGATGACCGGTTTTTTCCTGAAGATATTGATGGCAATTCAGCACATCTTCATCTTTATAAATTCCTTTGGCGATCCCGGACTGATTGGTAATAATCACCAGATAATATCCTCTGTCCTTTAATATTTTCAATGCTTCCGGAACACCTGGCAAAATTTCAAATGCTTCTGTAGTCCATACGTAATTGACATTGTCGACATTCAGCACTCCATCCCTGTCGAGAAAAACACACTTATTCACGTTACTTTGTTCTAATCTAATTCTATTAATCTTTTTTCAGTTTCATCGAAACTCTCATAGTGTTGACTCTGGTTTCCAGCCAGAATTCTTCGTTTGTAAGTTTCTTGATATCCCATTTCAGATATTCACTTGTATAGGAAGAGTTCCCGAAAATAGGAGAGGGATACGAAGAAGACGAATACGGACTATAGGAATCAAATATGATCACATCCCCTTTTTCTTCAAAATAGATATACCCTCCGATAATTTCCACCAGTTGTCCCTCATGGGTATATACCTGGTCAAACCGGTATTCTTTTCCATTGACATTCAGATTATTAGACTCCTGTCTGTAAATGCGGTAGCTGAATTCAATTTCCCTGTATGCAGCAGTGGAATCCACTCCGTTGACCGTAAGCCGGTCTAAAATCCAATCTCCGTTGGTCAGCCTGCTTTTCACCGTTCTGAGCGTAAATGCCGGTCCTTCATCGTATTTTTTACAACCGGAAAAATATACCACTATCGTAAATAAAATTAAAAGAGAGATTTTGTTTTTCATGACTGATGCTATTTTGAATGATAAAGATGAAGAAAAATATCTTAATTATCAAAAAACGACCGTGACGAACTTCCCGGGAAAGAAGAACCCCCATTCCGCTTATAGCAGAATGGGGGTTTAATTGT
The DNA here is from genome assembly GCA_964437245.1 of uncultured Chitinophagaceae bacterium. GTDB lineage: Bacteria > Bacteroidota > Bacteroidia > Cytophagales > Cytophagaceae > JANYCO01. The sequence goes on along the minus strand of CAYTGJ010000126.1, from coordinate 5,253 downwards.
TAATAAGGTAAGATTATTAACGAATAAATAGTAACTCTCTGTATTTCGGAAGAGGCCAGTCCTCATCGTCTACAATTAGCTCCAGCTTATCTGCTGCGTAACGGATGGTGTCAAACTTGGTTTTTACCTCGTTGCAGTAAGCGATCGCTTTTGCTCTTGTGTCAGCCAGGTTATTAGCTTTTTTACGAGCTTCTGTCATGCTGTCTATTTCATTAAGGATGGTAGCAGTATATTTCGAAATATCCTTAATGGTTTCTATTACTGGTTTAGCTTCACTGTCCAGTCCCAATTCTTTCAGACCTTTTACGTTTGTGATCAGTTTGTTCTGATATGCAATAGCTGTAGGAATGATATGGTTTACTCCCAGGTCACCGATCACACGGCCTTCGATCTGGATTTTCTTGATGTATTTCTCAAGCATGATCTCATGACGTGCTTCCAGCTCTTTGTGGCTCAATACACCGTGTTTTTCAAATACTTCCTGTACTGGTTTCGTTACGATGAAATCCAATGCTTCAGGAGTTGCTTTCACGTTGTTCAATCCTCTTTTCTCAGCTTCTACTACCCACTCGTCAGAATATCCATTTCCTTCAAAACGGATTTTCTTGGAAGCTTTCACATATTCTCTCAGTATATTTACGATCGCTACTTCTTTTTTCTCTCCTTTATCGATCAGTTTGTCTACTTCTATTTTGAATTTAGTAAGTGTTTCTGCCACGATGGTGTTCAACACAGTCATTGGCCAGCCAGAGTTTGCAGAAGAACCTACCGCACGGAATTCAAATTTGTTTCCGGTGAAGGCAAAAGGAGATGTTCTGTTTCTATCTGTATTGTCAAGGATCAGTTCAGGAATTCTGCTGATACCAAGTTTCATATAAAGGTTATCTCCTTTAGAGATTTTAACGTTTCCGTTGTTCTCCAGCTCGTTCAGGATATCATTCATTGTCTGTCCAAGGAATACGGACATGATCGCAGGAGGGGCCTCGTTTGCACCAAGACGGTGATCGTTTCCGGCAGATCCGATCGATGCTCTCATTAAATCAGCATAATCATGTACTGCTTTTACAACGTTTACAAAGAAGGTTAAGAAAATAAGGTTTTCTTTTGGTTTGCTGCTTGGAGACAACAGGTTTTTGCCAGTATTGGTAGCCATTGACCAGTTGTTGTGTTTACCGCTACCGTTGATTCCAGCGAATGGTTTTTCATGGAACAACACTTTCAGGTGATGCTTTTCTGCTACTTTGCTCATCACATCCATCAATAACTGGTTGTGATCGCAGGCAAGGTTCAACTCTTCAAAGGTAGGAGCTACTTCGTACTGAGAAGGAGCCACCTCATTGTGACGTGTTTTGATTGGCATTCCCAGTTTCAGCGCTTCGATCTCGAAGTCAGCCATGAATGCGTGTACTCTTGGAGGGATAGATCCGAAATAATGATCTTCCAGTTGCTGACCTCTGGCAGGAGAATGTCCGAAAACAGCTCTTCCGGCCATTACCAGGTCAGGACGTGCATTGTACAACGCAGCGTCTACCAGGAAATATTCCTGCTCAGGCCCCAGTGTACAGAATACTCTTGTGATATCTTTATCGAAATAATCACATACTGCTACGGCAGCTTTGTCTACAGCAGAAATAGATCTCAGCAAAGGTGCTTTGTAATCCAGTAATTCTCCCGTGTAAGAAACGAAGATAGTAGGAATACAAAGAGTGTTGCCAATAATGAATGCAGGAGAAGTAGGATCCCAACCTGTATATCCACGAGCTTCGAAAGTCTGACGGATACCACCGTTCGGGAAAGAAGAAGCATCTGGCTCTTGTTGTACTAAAGCAGAACCTCTGAATTTTTCCAGGGCCATTCCATTGTCAATTTCCAGGAATGCATCGTGCTTCTCAGCTGTAGCATCAGTAAGTGGTTGAAACCAGTGTGTATAGTGAGTCACCCCTTTTTCCATCGCCCATGATTTCATGGCAGCCGCTACCGCATCCGCTGTTTCTGAATCAATCTTATCTCCGCTCTCGATGGCATTCATCAATATTTTATAGGCTCCACCCGACATGTATTTTTTCATCGCGTCGAGACCGAAGACGTTACTGCCATAAAAATCAGAAACTTTTGCAGAAGGAGGAGTTACCGGTACGGTCGTTCTGCTATTCACCGTATTGAGTGCGTTAAATCTTAAATAAGCCATATTTTTTAGTTAATTTATGTTTGGATTATAAATTTGAGTAAAAATATAAAATTTTTACAAAATGGAATCATTTTTAAGTATTTTTTTCAAAAATTATTCCATTTCAGAGCAAAACTTTAAAAAAAATGAACATTTTACTGAGTAAAAATAGTAAAATACACTCTATACGGCCTTAGAACATACCTTCCGGAACCCAGCCCTGTATTCAAAAAGTTATATTTTTTATAAAAAAGTCCTTAATTATCATTATATTAGAACAGTTTTTCTAGTTTTGCATTCTAATTTACCCTCTTATTAAAGTAAAACAGATGCTTTTAGATGATCTTTATAGTGTAAACATAGTGGCGACAGAAAAAAAGGATGACATTCAGGCAAAAGTAGATATAAATCCTTCACACAATATATTCAAAGGACATTTCCCTGATCGTCCTGTTATGCCAGGAGTCTGCCTCACGAATATGCTTACCGATACTATATCGGTCCGGGAGCAAAAAGACTACTACCTGGCTTCTGCCGACTACATCAAATTTATCAATGTGGTGCTCCCTGACCAGGTGCAGTCGGTCAATATACAGCTCAAAATCACTTCAAGCGAAGCCACCAAAATATGGGCAGAAGGAAGCATCCTCTCCGGTACTACTACTTACTTAAAATTTAAAGGATGTTTTCATACAAAATGATCCTGTTAATCGTTCATAAATAAAGCATTGTTTATACAACCTTTTCTTTTATATTCGTATATTAGCAACAGTTTAGTACAGAAAAATCATAACAGGATGCAATTTTCACGAACGTTTATTCCATTACTACTGATTTCAGTACTTTTTTCTTCTTTTTCGATCCAATCCTCTACTCAAACTTCGAAGGAGTCCGGAGTATTTTCCTGCTATATCAATGGAAAACCCTTTATTGTCGATAGTATGAAAGCCAGTATCCGGAAGATCACCGGCGGAGAGAAACAACTGTCCCTTAATAACGAACGGTTTGTAAAGTTTGCGTTCATGAACCCTTCCGCTAAAAGTATCAATCTGGAATCTTCAAATGTACGCGAAGCATATATACGGTATGAAGACCCCGCCAGCAGTGCTGTAGGAGTACCGATCAAAGGCTACATCAATATTCTTCACCTGGATGAGGAGAAGAAAGTTCTTTCCGGAGAATTTGAAATGGAGATACAAATGAAGGGAAGCAACAGTGCTTCCAGAATTCTGAAAATCACCAACGGAAAATTTTCCAACATTCCGATCGTATTTAAGTAAAACAGGAGGGAGCCTAGCTCTCTTTAAAGTAAAACACGTTAAATAAAAAAGCTTCTGTATATCAGAAGCTTTTTTATTGGTGTTCTATATTTTTGTACCGAACCTACTTCAGTTAAAATCTTATAAGGTTAAAACACGTTAAACTTATAAGATTTGATTCTAGTCTATGATTTAGGTGCGGTCCGTGACTTGTCCCCTGACAAAACACTTATGGCCTGTCAGGGGACAGGCCATAAGTGTTTTATAGTGTAGGTACCAAATCATAGACCTGAGCCTACGATTTTAACCTCAACAAGGTATTCTAATTTCGTCTGTTCAACTCATCCCTGATACGTGCTGCTTTTTCATAATCTTCTTTGGCGAGCGCATCGTCCAGTAAAACTTTAAGTTGATCAACAGTGGAGTTTTTATAAGGATCGGCAGAAGACTTCGGATCCTTCTCTTTCTCTTTAGGTATTTTCTCTTGCTTGGCCTTAGGTTTTTTCTCTTTTTCCCGTTCTTTGCTTTCGCTTTCTTCATCCAGGTCATTTAAGACGATTCCGGCTTCCGAAAGGATGTTTTCGTATGTATAGATCGGTACATTGAAACGAAGTCCTACGGCAATAGCATCCGATGGGCGGGAATCGATCTCTACGGTTTTGACACTGTCCGAGCAAACAATCTTGGCAAAGAACACCCCTTCTTTAAGATCTGAAATCACAATCTCTTCTACCGTAAAATTAAAGTTCATGGCAAAAGATCTGAACAGGTCATGGGTCATGGGTCTGTTCGGATTTATTTTTTCAATTTCAATAGCAATGGCCTGGGCTTCAAACATTCCTATAATGATAGGCAACCTTCTGTTTCCCGTTTCTTCCCCCAGCACAAGGGCAAAAGAACCTGTATGCGACTGGCTGGACGATAGCCCAAGTATTTCGAGTTTAATTTTCTCCACTTGAATTCGTTACTTACTTATTATATTTTTTTTGCTGCTTCTATCAGCTTTGGTACAACTTCAAAGGCGTCGCCCACAATACCATAATCTGCTGCTTTAAAGAAAGGAGCTTCCGGATCTTTGTTGATGACCACGATACATTTGGAAGAGTTTACCCCTGCCAGATGCTGAATAGCCCCTGAAATTCCGATCGCAATATACAAATTTGGGCTAACCTTTACACCTGTTTGTCCTACGTGTTCGTGATGCGGTCTCCAATCCATGTCAGAAACAGGTTTGGAACAGCCTGTAGCGGCTCCCAGTGCTTTTGCCAGATCTTCTACCAGGTGCCAGTTTTCAGGTCCTTTCAGGCCACGTCCTCCTGATACCACGATATCTGCTTCAGGTAATAAAATATCACCGGTTGCTTTTTCTGTTTTGGTAACTTTTACATTAAAATCTGCTTCCGGGATCGAGGGAGCAAACGTCTCTACAGAAGCTTTTCCACCTGTCTCAACTGCCGGATGAGCATTTTTGGCTACCGTGATCACCTTTTTGGAAGAGGTTAGCTCAACCATTGTAAAGGCTTTTCCGGTATAAATAGATTTTTTTACTTTAAACCCGGTGCTGGTATCGGGCACCTCTACTGCTCCTGTTACCACACCAGCCCCAAGCTTGGTGGCCAGTCTTGATACGATCGCATCTACTGCCGAAGACTTGGGCAGGATCACGATTTCAGCTCCTTCTTTTTTGGCTGCTTCTGCAATCGCAGTAGCATATGCCATCACATGCACCTGAGCAAGTTTGTCGTTATTGACATGAAGCACTTTTGCCGCTCCATAATTTCCTGCGTTTTCCAGGGCAGCACTTTCAAATGTGCCTATGGCTACAGC
>CAYTGJ010000125.1:9351-13702 GCA_964437245.1 uncultured Chitinophagaceae bacterium | reverse complement strand
AACATAGAGGCTATTTAAATCTGGCGTTTACACCCTATGTATCTATGTGTTAAATCTATATGGAACAAACTATAATTCTTCAAGAAGGTCCGTTTCGTCCGTATCAATCAGTGGCATCAGTGCAGGATTAGCGTTCAATTCGTTATAGCCAGACTGTTCACCGGTTACTTTATTGATACGGTAATTTGTAAAAGAGCCATTCATTCGGATATAGATATCGTAATCTCCTCCTCTATCATAAATCTCATATCTATAATTTCTTTTTACAGGATAGGGTAAATTGGTATTCTCCTTTATAAAATGTATTATTTTATCTTCATACTCTGTTATCTGATACAAGTCAACAGGAGTAATTTCTTTAGTAATCAAATCAACAGAAAATTCATCACTGCGAAGCCCCGTTACGGAACCTTCCAATGGAAATACACGAAACAGACTTCTAAACTTCACCAACACTTTGGTACTGTTCGTCCATACGGTGATTTCATAATCGTTATAATCCAGGTTCAAAGCCGGTTTCTTTTCCTTCAATAAAGCAATCGCACTTTCAATTATTTTTTCTTTACCTGATACACGTAGCATTTCTACATGATTTGCCTGATTATGCTCCATCTTTCTTTTCTATTTTTGGCTCTTTTCTAAAGTTTGAGTGTTATTACAAAAGAAGGCTGCAAGAACTGTAATATCTGTTGAGTGACGCCATCGCTTAAAGCGATGGCGTCACTTGTTAACGTTTACCCCTTAGTCGCTCTGCCTGTTCTACTAAATGAAGTAAAGAGCCTATAAAAGAATCATCCAGTTTACCACAGGCAAAATCATCGTTCATTTGCCTGAACAATTTCATATAACCCTGCGTGGCTAATTCTTCCTTTTCATACTCAGAGGCATTGTTTTCCATCAACTGATTGTACAACGCATCCAGTTGCTCAATATCGTAATGATATTCAACTTTGCGAATAGCATCAAAAGAAGTACTACGCGAAAGTTCTTCCTCTTCAAGATAGTCATTATCTACATGCGTATGTTCCAGTGCTCCCATCTGACTCTTCGTTGTATCTTCCTGAAAATAGTCTTCTTCAAATTCATAAAAAGTGAAATAGACATATCCATCAACATATGTTAATAATTTCTTTTGCGAGCGAATTATATTTACCAATCCTTCATGGTCTGTAAATGAGAACTGATTATGACCATCGGTAAATGTTTCTATGGCATAGACAGGAAAATCCAAGTCCTGAACATGAATTTTCACCTGTTGTAAAACATTGTCAGACAATGTTTTCATATAATTCTCGCCATCCTGAGCATTTCTGTATACTGCAGCAATCCAGTTTTGAGGTTTTTGCTGTATTTCAATAATAACCATATTCTTCTATGTATTGCCTTTCTAAAATACTGATTTAAAAAATGAATACAGGTTTTATCTTGTAAAATCATCAGGCTTGTATATTTTTATAAACCTATTAACCATATAACTATTTCATAATGACAGAACAGCAATTTTTAGGATTGAGTGATAACTATGGTAAAAAAGAACTAAAAGACGCTTTTCTCAAAAAAGTTTCTGAACTGGATTTTGAAATTGACATAGAGGCCATTTTCAATTGTATTCAGAGCTATCAGCGGCTTCATCAACAAACAGAAGTAAGCACTCAGGATAGTCTGTTTACAATACCTTATTCGGAAGAAGAGACTGATTCGGGCTACGAAGACCTGTACGACAGTCCCGAAAAACTTATAGCACGTTTTACAGACTTATATGAAAATACGGCTACCCGCTTCAATAAGTCATTGTGGAAATCTGCTATGGAACACCCTGTCAACTACGACAGTGAAAATCTTGCTGCTTACTGCCAGCCTGTTGCAGATTTCCTTTCAAAACATCCGTTCCTGAAATCTAACATACTGCGGCTCATTGCAGAGACCTTTCCTTTCAACAAGTTTTTTCCTGACCCGAAGGAAGCACAAAACGAAGACTTCTGGAAAGCATACGGATACGCTTATAACTTGCTTCAGAAAGGCAATACCGAATTTGATTTATATGCCGACCTCCTGAATACCGGCCAATATACCTCTGACCAGCTCGACGATATGTTTCATCGCATATCGTATTCGTCGGCTTATTACCGCAGAGAACAATATGCACAAGCTTTCAATGTATTGTCTGAAGGGATTCCTGCTAATGGAAAACCCCTGCTGATATGGCAGCGTGAACTCAACATTCTGTACAAAGCCGCTGTCGTAGCAAAGACAGAAGGCCTGGATGGACATTTTATCAATACATTAAATAATGCACTGGCGGCTTTCCCTCACGACGAACATCTTCTGTATATGAGGGTACGGTTTCTTTTTCACCGATATGAACCTCAAAAGTTCAAAGAAGAAATCATCGCTACATTAAAGCGTATTCCCGAGCATCCACAATGCCTGTTTTTACTGGGAAAATGTTATATGCAATTGGGCATCGCAAGAGCAGCCTTAATCATCTTTGAAAACCTGAAGAAACTTTATCCATTACATATGGAATACGTGACGGCTGCGGCACTTGCCAGTCGCCGGTATATAGATTTCTGCATCAGAGAACATGACCCGAAGGACAACTCCACACAGTATTACATCCACATGATTGGTAACCTGATTGAGCTGAACCTGTTCGATGAAGTGGCTGCCTTTGCAGCAGACGCACCGAAAGAGGATGCCGACATTGCAGCGCTGTTGTTGTATTCAAAGTGTGCTGAGACCTCCTTTTTTCACGGGCAAAAAGATAAAGGCTTGCTTATGGAAGCTTTGAAAATAGCGGGCGACAGAGAAATCATCCGTAAAATAAAAGCGCTTTACCTGAAAGACTTACCGGACTGGTCGGATATTAAGGCGGAGAAAGAATTCATTCGTGAGTATTACCAGGCCTATCCTCAGGACGCTATGGCGAATTACCATATGGGAATGTCTTATTATGCAGAAGCCGATTACGAAGAAGCCTTTCAGTATATGCTGAAGGCAAAATCCATCAATCCTTCCGATACAGAGATTTATTACAACCTTGCGCGGGCTGCTGCTATGACCAGGCGTTATACAGAAGCCGTTGAACATATCAATGTATACCTGCTCTATAACAAATACCACCTGGGAGCTAATGAATTGCATTGCGACTGGCTTTATACGTTAAAGGAATACGGCAAAGCACATACCTCTGCCAAATGGATACTCAGCCTGTGCAATACGCCTGATTTCCGCCCGAAGTATTTCTTCTACTTCACAACAGCACTGGCAATGCATCTCAATTCCATAGAACCAGAAAAACATAATCAGAATTATATAGCCGATATGCTGGACCTGTACGACCGGTATCCGAAACCGGCAACGTTCTGGTCTGATGATTATGGTTCTAAGTCTATGTACTGGGCTGCCAGTATTTGTTCCAGGGCAGGCAAGCATGAAAAATGTGTTGAATACCTTCAATGTATTTTGAAGAATGTGAAAGAGTACAAGTGGCCTTTGATGGAAGAGTGCCTGTTTGAGCTGCTTCCTGAAAGCTTACATGCACTCTATTGGCATGAAGAACTGATAAAATCACTTGAAGAACCGACAAGGGCATTACTCGCCCAAAAGCATTATAATCCGGCAGCAAGCATTCCGTCCTATTACATTGCAAGGGCCTATGACGGGATGGGCATGCTTGACAAAAAAATGGAATGGGTACAGAACTGTGCTTATTGCTATATGCAATCTGAAAACCCGCCGATTGACTGGATAGAGAACCTGCTGATAGAGAACTTTGACTTATGCCTTGAATACAACATCCCTTCAGGCGCTATAGTAATAGGTGCATCGTATATTGAAATCATAAATCCGCCTAATGTCAATTGCAGCTGGGTTGCCTATCAAATGGGAAATATTTGTTCTGCCAAAGGAGAAGAAAAAGAAGCCATTGAATACTACCAGGCCTGCATCAGCTTCGGACAGTTGTTTCCTGACAGCAATCAGGAAGAAGTGAAGGCTGCACAGCAGTTGCTAAACTCCTTAAACGCTCCTGAATCCTCCAACTAATTACTATGAGTACTAACAGACATTATTATACCTACAAAAGTGACGCCATCGCTTTAAGCGATGGCATCACTAACATATACATCAATTCTTGCTTAGCACTCTTTCGGAATAACACTCAAACTTTAGAGAAGAGTTAATTCCTTAAACGCTCCTGAATCATCCAACTAAATTACTATGAGTACTAACAGACATTATCATACCTACGAAAACCCGACTCAGTTAAGCAAAGAACAGCTGTGGCTGCTTGCCACCTCTGCCATGCTTACAGAATTAAACAATGAGTTTCACGACACCCTGCTGCCAC
>CAYTGJ010000125.1:0-9341 GCA_964437245.1 uncultured Chitinophagaceae bacterium | reverse complement strand
CATATTTATGGCACGCCGGAATTGCTTGAAAGCAGTAAACAGTCGCTCCTGCGCGACTGGGAAGTAAAAAACCTGGCAGACCTTAGCGACACGCTGCTCTATCTGCACAAGCAGCAAACGTTTGCACCTGTACAAAAACACTGGGAGCTTTTAAGTGAACAGGAGTTTAACCATGTACAACAGCTCAGAAACACAGCGCCTGAATTTGCGAATGTGCTTGATATGGTACAAAACTACCAGTACAGCCTTAGCCAAAGCGACTATGCATGGCATTACGGACGCTGCTCATGGATTATCAGGCATGCTTTCTACAGCGAACTGATTACAGAAGAAGAAGCATGGAAGCTGTTGCATGAAAATGGCCGCCGTATCAAAGACATGTTTGACTCCTGGGAAAACTTCGGGCTTTCTTATCTTACAGGCGCTCAATACTGGAAAAGACAAGAATACCAGGAAACAAGTATCAAAAAATTCAAGGATAATATCACTTTCCTTCTGACTAATCAAAATTCACCCTGGATAAAAATCAACTGGAATGACTATAAATGATTTTAACCTGACCATGTTCATCAGCAACTACTCGCCATACTATCAACTGATGTTGACGTGTATTTTGCTGACAGGTGTTATGGTATTTTCCAGATTTTCCGAAAACACCATGATTGGTTCAGGCATCTATGTATTTTCAGGATGGATGTTTGTCTGTTTTGTGTTGTCTTTTTTTGCAGAGGCCTATTGGTATTACTTGTTACACTGGTTTTTATCGGCTCTTGTATTCTTTGCTTATTGGTTTCTCAGCATCTATCTCTGTGGCCGTTTTGGCAGCCCCTACATGGGAGATGGTGGTATGGTCATGATTATACCTATCTACCTTTTGCCTGTAGTTCTGGCTGCTTCGCTTGGAATTAAGGTGATTATCGTTGTTTTCAGAAGTCTTTTGTGACCTTCGGAAGCTGATACGAATTGAACATTATTGTACTATGCGGATACTTTCTCCGTCCATTTTCATTCAACAAAAAGACTGCTTATCTTGTAGTATAGCCATTTTAATACATCGGGACATCATTCATGAAAATATTCATTAACATCGTTGTTACTTTACTTTGCACACCCTGGCCGGCAATCATCATGATGTCGCCCATGATGATTGCAGCAAAAGATTTTGCCGGTTCAAAATCTGCCATTATAACTGCCATGCTGTTTTTCACCTACCCGGCATTTGTCTTTTTAATAGTGAAACTAAGCGGTGCGTCTTTTTATGGCACCAATCCTGCATGGTGGGCTTTAAGCGTTTTCATAACAGGTTCACTGGTATCTATGGCTTATGGATTACCCGGAAAGCTAACGAACCTCTATCAGGGCATTTCAAATGAGGGATATTTCATCCACAAAAACAATGTGTATTTAAACGGAGCGCGGATTAGCGGAGCGGATGCAAAAACATTTATCCATTACAACGACCTCAGCTATTACAGCAAAGACAAAAACTACGTTTACCACAATACTCAAAAGTTAGCAGAAGCGGACGCGGAAACATTCGGGCCATTGGCAGGCGACGAAAATAAACATTACTGGCACGACAAAAATAATGCTTACTACAGATGGAAGAAAATTGCCAATGCGGACGGTGGGAGCCTGAAATACCTGGGCCATAGATATACGTGCGACAAGAATCATGTATTTTATGAAGACCAACTAGTTGAGGGAGCAGACGTCACTACCTTCAAGTCTATGGAAGGCAGCGTGGGACGGGATACAAATAATATTTTCGTCCATGCAATACGTGCTACGAATATCAAAGACTTTCCTTCTTTTAAAATGGTACAGCTCAATGAAGAGTGGTTTGGCAAAGACAAAGAACAAGTGTATGTACTTCGCTACAAACCACCTCATCCGCTACTGCCCTTTCCCGGTGCTGACCCGAAGACCTTTGAAGTTGTCGGAGACTATTATGCCAAAGACAAAAAACATGTCTATTATTACAGCTATCATATAGAGCAGATTGTAGTGCTTGAAGGTGCTAATCCTGAAACATTCCGGCTTAATTTTGACAGCGAAAAAAACACCGACGCTACCGATGGCCAAAAGCACTATAAATATGGACAAGTACCTGTTGAGTAACAGTCAGGTAAATAACCTTTTAGTTTGTCCCGGATAGATATTAAGAAATATCCAATTCGTTTTAATTTTAACACATAGATACATAGGAATAGACTCTATGTTTAAAATTAATTTTCTATGTTATCTTTCTGTCTAAGCGTTTTGTGTCGGGTTTTATAAAAAAAACTATGTTTCTATGTGTTTTAAAATATTAAGCCTGCTATTAGGTGCTCATAGTGATTTTCTAAAGAAAATCTGAGGAGCACATGTCTTAATATTAAACATAACCTTTTAGTTTGTCCCGAATAGATATTAAGAAATATCCAATTCGTTTTAATTTTAACACATAGATACATAGGAATAGACTCTATGTTTAAAATTAATTTTCTATGTTATCTTTCTGTCTAAGCGTTTTGTGTCGGGTTTTATAAAAAAACTATGTTTCTATGTGTTTTAAAATATTAAGCCTGCTATTAGCTGCACATAGTGATTTTCTAAAGAAAATCTGAGGAGCACATGTCTTAATATTAAACTAGCACAATCTATAACCTTTATTTTTTTCTATGTTATCAAATTTCCAAAATAGTATTGAATCGGATGTAAGGTCATTGCTGGAACATGCAATTGCCTCCGGCGAGCTTAATCCTGCAACTGTCAGAATGATTATCCTTGCTCCGGACAGTATTTTTGAAAACCTTATCGTTTATACACTGAATGAATTTGACAGTTATTTTGACGCTGAAGGTACTACAGAAATAGGGCGCATAGATATTTCGCAGTGGCTTGATGAAGCTGATGCTGCGCTGGAAAAACAACAGGAACTCAGCAGCGACTATCTTCAACAGGCAAAAACATACCTTAGCCGGTATGCACATACTCCTGCCCCTGCTCTTACGTTTGACCATCTAAGTGTTTTAGACGAGCGCTACCAGGCCTATCTTATTTGCCTGCGTGAGTCACTGTTTACATGTATTGAGACAGCTATCCGCAAGGTAGCCACGTCACTCCCCCCCGACTATTTCACACACCTTGTAGCCTTTGGCACCAACAAGCTTCCTTTTCAGGCGAAAGACAGAATACTGATACAAGCCTTTAATCATCCCAAGGCTATAGGGCCCTTTTATAAAACGACCCTTTCTATACCCGATGGCAACCGCTCTTATCCTTATATCATTTTTGATGGACGTGAACTTCAGTTGTTTATTCCTGATGGTGATTTGTATGGAAAGTCCGGTGCGCAAAGTGAAGTATTCCCGATTGACCTCGATGATATCAGCTATATCCGCATAGAAGATGATACCGTAAAGCTACGCCTCAAAGATGAGTTTCAGGACTGGGAATTGTATGGCGGACGGATTAGAAGTGAAGTGGGTGATTTAACAGAAAAAGATTTCCTGACAGCGACCGAAAACTTCCTGACCCGTTTTCCGGAAAAGCGGTTCGATGTAGAAAACATTCCCAATCCGCTCACTTCAAAAACAGATTTTAACAACTGGTTATCGGCTATGCTGGAATATAACATTCCGGTTTCACATGACCTTCAAAAGACTATCTTCGGGTTTGGAGCAGATGCATTCCGGCACTACCTCTCCCTCCTTCCTGAAACAAACAGCAGGTACCGCAGCTCAGTTATATTCTTTGCAAAACAACTTTTACTCACGGGACATTTTCAGGAGTCGTTTGACTTACTCAGCAACCAGAGTAATTTGTCTGATGATGAAAAGATGATAAGCCTACAGGCGCTTTTGCTGTTAAACAACAAAGACGTCTATCACCAGCTTCATGCTACTATCACGCCCGGCAATGAACCTGAACTATTACAAGTGCTTGACTGGTTTTGGAAACTACGCGAGCAGGACACCACAGAATTACATAAAATAAAAAAAGCATTGCTGCTTTTTCAGGAAGAATGCAATGACAGTAATGCACAGCACTTAGCAGCAGTACTGCTTACCAAACTATCTGTTTTGCTGAATGAAGCAGACGAAGTCTTACAGCAGGTAAAATCAGTTCCTGCATATGCATCGGCAGAACAGCTGCTATTCAAGCAGGAGTTGGGCCATGTGGAGTATATTATGAAAGCGTACGAAACGCTTTTACAAAAAGAACAGGAACGAGTTGCATTTCAGAAACAAGTTAATGACAACACACTTCTCGTTACGGAGTCTGCCAAACCGGAAAAACCCAAAACACGTTACGAGCATTGCTTCTATCTTACCAAAGCAATAACAACTGACACATTACTGTGGGCATGTCCTATAGGTGCAGATGCCTTTATTGCGGTTAATAACAACAACGAACTGGTGCTGGCCAGAACTCTTAACGATGAAGCGCTGGAAATTATACAGACAGAACCGCTGCCCTCGTCTGTAAAGGGAAGCTCCTGCACCTATTCCGATGGCATTGTATACCTGACCGACACAGAGAAAGGAATCTTGTCGTATGCTGTCACTCAACAGTCTTTTGAGAAGCAATCGATTGTTTATAAAAACCCGAAGGAAAAGCCAAACTACGAAAATACTACTGTAGCCAATGGCTATCTGTATGCCAGCAATAACGGCTATCTGGAGATATATGAGCTGAACAAGCCCGAAGCCTTGTCTGACTCATTGTTTATTGAGGATGGTTATTACCTGTTTGTACATGAACACTTACTCGCAGTGGGTGCAGGTGCAGGCTTGTTAATTTTAGTGGACATTAGCGACAAAGCCAGTCCGCTGGTACTTTCTACTATTACCGAAGACAAAACACCAGACCGGATGCACATAGCGTTTATCGGCCATTATATGATAAGCCGTTCGGTTTTTGATATCAGTAATCCGTCTGCTCCTGAGTGGATAAGCCTTGTAAGTGAAGACCTTGCTCCAATTTATTACTTCGCCGATAAGCCTGAAGTACCTCTTATCAGCACAGGAGGAGAGTTTCTGCTGAACACATTAAGGCCGGACGGCACTAAAGCCTGTTACACCAACTGGTGGGAAAGCCTGAACGCTGACAACCACTATTACGAATGTGCCTTATACAACAGGGCAACTGCCTGGTATGGCGACAAAGTTATTACCTATGCGAAAAATGAGATTCGTATCTGGAATAAAGGACTGGCTCCGGCCATCCGGACGGTAGACGTGCATGCGAAAATAGAAACAATGGTAAAAAATTGTTTTCATTATCTGACCACCAATCATCCCGACTTCAGCATAGGAAAAGTCCTGCTCCGTTATAAGCCGGATTATTGCATCATAGAAATTGCATTTCACGAAGCATCAACACTAGCTTACTTGTCCGAGGCTCCATTAGGCTCAGAGCAATTGCCAATAGTCAACAGCTATTTAACTATTTATCAGTACTGCCAGGAAGTTCTCGGAACACCGTTTGACCCGTCTTTTATAAAGCTAAGCTATGATGGAGACCGCATTATAAAAGAGCTGATGCAGGAGCCATTGTTCAAAACCATGGCTGCACGTCATGTACTTACCATTACTGATGCAACAACTCAGTACCATCATTTTCCAAACAATGCCTGGCATCCGTTCCGAAGCGGCAAAAAAACCATTGCGCTTGACAGCATAGAACAGATTATTGCACATGACCACAAGCCGCTGTTCCCTAAAATCACAGCAGCAATTGCTGAAGATACTGAGCAGCTGAATGAATTACTGGCGCTGGCTAACAGAAAAATGCCCCTGTCCAAATCAGGACTTAGTAATAAACTTTCCACAAAAGAAGAACCGCATAACACGATACAGCCGGTTCGTCCCTCCTATCTGTCGGAACCGAAATACACACCGGAAACAGACGAAAATGGAGAGAGCGACACTAACAGAAATTCTGTCTGGCAACTAAAAACCAGCGCATTCGAATTGCTATGTTCCCTTCCCGACAGGCAACTTCTGCGCAGTATTTTGCTCAATGGCATGAAATACGGTGTAGTACACTATGAGCATGAAGAAGCAACTGCCACCCTTGCCCCTGACGAATTCAGAATTTCAATAGTAGTACATAATTACTATGGGCTGTGGGATGAATTCGGACAAGATACAGAAATCCGTGCCTTCCTGATGTCACAGCTCTCAGCACTGAATGACTCGGTACTGCGGGCAAGAATTGCCTACCAGTGCGGACATCTCAGCCATCCGGAACTATACAATTACCTGAACCATGTGCTGGAAGAAGGTCTTTACTATGAGTCGTACATGGGGGAATACAATGGCATCAATATTTCTACACTTCCGGCAGACGTATTGCGTCCCTTTGAAAACAGACTGCTGGAGCTGCTTGCAGAATTTGAAAGCAGCACCGACCCTTTGAGAAAAACAGCGGCGAATCAGCAAATCGTATATGTCTACGATATGCTACAACGCCTTGGCCACGATAAAATACCTGAACTGGTAGTTGAAAAAATGACAAAGGCTGTCAGGCAACATGAGCGGTATATGCATCTGCCTGAAGAGGAAGAAGAGTTCGAAGACGAAACTACTTTCCTCATTGCGATGTATCGCACTCAAAAAGTCCGTCGTTTACTACACTACTTCCTGCAACACGAGGGACCGCTCTGGCCTCTTGAAGAAGCTCCTGAACTTTACCCTCAGTCGTGGTTACGTACTATAGAACAATTACTGGAGACCGGCACCAGAGAACATGGCAACGATTTTAAACATCGTTTTGTAGCGCGACTGTCAGAAAACATTGCCCTGGACGAAGCCTATGAAAATGACCGTCTGCTGGCCGGGGAAATGATACAGTTTACTTTTCATTATATACAGAAACGTCCGGAATTGGCCACACTCACAGAGCCACTGGTACTGGCGATACAGAAACATCAGCATAGGTTTTCTACAGCACCGGACATCGCTGCCTTAAAGAATAAAAGCAAGTTTGCCCTGCTGCAATCGGCCTGGAACGATGTAAAAGACAAAGCACTGGATTTGGCCGCTGAAAAAGCAACCGCTATACTGGCCATAGACCCTGGCTTTGCACAGGCATACTTCCTGCAAGCCCGTTTATTGTGGCTGAGAGAAGGGATGGAAGCATATCTTGCGCAAAAGGACTCTTTTATAGAAAAAGCAACACATGATGTAGTTACGCTGGCCCGTTTATACAACCTTACCGGCTGCGCACTCGATGTTGAACAAAAATATGATGAAGCACTCTCTTATTTCAAAAAAGCAGCCTTATCAGTCCCGAATGACCCTATATATGTGGCCAATACCGCAGAAGCGTATTACAAACTGCAACAGCCCAAAGAGGCATTAAAACATGCCAGGGCATCTGTAGCCAACGGGAACGAGACAGATATTCTGAACGAGATTATAAAAAATAAGGGAGTAATTCAGGTATGAGCTTCATGGCTATTACTATATTGTTAACACTAATAGCATTTTTAATTAATTCTTATGAGCCAGTTAAAACAACTATTTGAGCAGTCTTTAAAAGAATACAGAGGAGACAAAGCGTCATTGTTATCGCTCAATGATTTCGTGGCGAGGCTTCAACAGGAACTGCCCAGCTACTTCAGTGACTGGCTAAACCCTGACTATACCGGACAGGTGGCTCTGGGGCCCATTGCCAAAATAGTCATAGAGGCAGATGCCTCTGCTTATGTTTATACCAGTTTATATAACGAAAAGAAAGCCTGTATGGTGGCTGAAGCTCCAAGCCCCGACATAGCAGACTGGGGGCTGCTGGAACTCTTTAAAGAAGCTCCGGCACTTGTGGTTCAGTTCCTGGCACTTTGTTATGAGCAAGCATTGCCTGCAGTATGCCGGACAGACGAATTCCTTGGCTTACCACGTTGTGAAAAAATAACTTTTAGTATCGCAGAGCATTCTGGCTGGGAACATAAGAAACTATATGTATACAAAGGTGAACGGCACGAAATAGATTATGGCAATATCCGGCTAAAGCAGTTACGTAAAGCAACAAGCTGTTTTACCGAACCCGCTACGGTGGAAAGAAAATTCATGGAGCATTTAACGACAATTGATGTTCAGAAATGTGCCGCAGAGTTTACGCCGGTATTTGAAAAATTTCTCCACTGGCTGGCACAACAAAACACCGGCCCGCTTGAGGCTATTACCATAGGCTGGTCTTCTGATTTTGGCAAAGCTGCGGGAATAGGCGGATTCAATGAGAACGCTTATCGCTGGCCGGAGCCCTTAGATATTTACAAATGGTTTTCAAGCAAACGGCCTGAAAACATGGATTACGAGAACGAGGATGATGACGACGATGCGTATGATATGTCAAAAGTCCGCTATTGTGTTTCAAATAAAATCGCAGAGATTGCCTGCCTTACGGCTGAACGAATAGCAGAGACGGACATTTTTAAAGCCATCCCGAAACAGGATAATTTCATTATGGAAGTGATGAATCGTACCGCCGGAGCTTCGCCTGTGTTTTATCCATTTGATGCAAATGAGGATGATTATTAATAAAAACAGCAACACAAGGTTATCAAATGATGTGAATTCAATATCTGAATTTCGCAGATTAAGATTTATAATTCCGGGTTAAATGAATCAGGAAAGGTACAATGAAACGGATAACAATTAAGAAAAAGACATGGAACGCATAGAACAAATTAACTATATCAAAGCACCTGTAGAAACTGTTTACAAAGCACTTACCTCTGAAGAAGGCTTAGGGCAAGTATGGACAAAGAAGCTAAAAGTAAAACACGAAACAGGCTTCATCAATGAATTTGATTTTGACGAAGGATACATCACAAAAATGAAAATCCTTGAATTACAGGAAAACAATAAAATTGTATGGGAATGTATAGCCTCTGACCCGGAATGGGTAGGAACCGGCATTTCTTTTGAACTTTCAGCAAAAGACAATACCACCATGATTATTCTCAGGCACTATAATTGGAAAGAAATGACTGACTTTTATCGGTGGTGCAGTTATAACTGGGCAATGTTCCTCTATAGTCTGAAAACATATTGCGAAATACAAAAGGGTCTTCCCTACCAGGAAAGAGACTTTTAATAAGTAGCAACACAAGGTTATCAAAATGATGTGCGCAACCTCATTAATTGATTTTAGTTTGTCCCGGATAGATATTAAGAAATATCCAATTCGTTTTAATTTTAACACATAGATACATAGGAATAGACTCTATGTTTAAAATTAATTTTCTATGTTATCTTTCTGTCTAAGCGTTTTGTGTCGGTTTTTGTAATCTAAAACTATGTTTCTATGTGTTTTAAAATATTAAGCCTGCTATTAGCTGCACATAG
>CAYTGJ010000124.1:0-13713 GCA_964437245.1 uncultured Chitinophagaceae bacterium | reverse complement strand
TAGGTTCGAAAGAGGAGTACGAAGCGTTGCTTGCGTCTAAAGAAGCTTTTAAGGAAGCGAACAATAGTAAGAAAGAAGAAATGGTTAAGTAATAATTTAACCTGAGAATAATGAACCCCGGATTTTTAATAAAAGTCCGGGGTTTCTTTTTAGAGACAAGATGCCCGGCACAAGATACCAGATAGCATAAAATCTTGTATCTTGTATCCGGGATCTCTTTAATAATAACAATGTCTAAAAAATAATTAACAGGATTATGGCCAACGATAAAAATATACCAGAAAATCAAAATCAGATCAATATAGAACTGACAGATGAAGTAGCCGAGGGAATTTATTCCAATCTGGCAATGATTGCACATTCCAACAGTGAGTTTGTAATAGATTTTATACGGATGATGCCGGGTGTTCCCAAAGCTAAAGTAAAAGCCAGAATAGTGGTGACTCCCGAGCATGCTAAAAGACTGTTACTAGCACTTCAGGATAATGTACGGAAATTTGAAGAAACGTTCGGGCCTATCAAACAGAGTCAGGAACAGAGTGCATTTCCTATGAACTTTAGTGGTACCGTAGGAGAGGCATAAGGGATTCTTTACGGGTATAGTCTGCCGTATAATATATTTTGATTCAAATAAATTGGGGGTTGCATTTATGCAGCCCCCAATTTATAACTGTGAACTTGTGTTGACAAAGCATTGCTTTCATTAGCTATTGTCAAACAAAGCCTGAACTACTGAGTTACTCAAGCAATAAGTTCAACTTGTGATAATCGATATTATGAGCTATTTCGTGATTCTTTTTTCCGATGGTCTGCGTATCCATTTTTTTTGCGGCCAGCATTTTTTCCTGTAATTCCTGTTGTTCATTGTACAGTAATTCGGATTGTTGATGCAGAAAATCATTGATCGAAGGAGCTTTGACGGTAATGACCGCTTTCCCGAAAGTCATGGCCAATTCTATAGAGCCGGAATGTTCTATGTTTCGGAATGGTAATACTACTACATCGGCAGCTCCCATATAGTATTTTACATCTTCTTTCTTTATATATTCTCCAAACAGGTGGATGTTTTTTCGACCAGCTATTTTCTCCCGGATCAGTTCTCCATACGTTTCAGTTGCCGGGCGGCCAGCCAGGATAAGGTGGTCGTCCCGGAAGTCTTCAGAAGAAAAATTGTCGATCAGGTCTTCTACTCCTTTATATGGTTTGATGTGCCCTAGAAATAGATAGACAAATTTATCTTCGGGAATGTTCAGCCGTTTTCTGGCTTCCGTTTGGGTTATCTCTGTATCATAATAGAAAGTGTACGGGACGTCGGGGGCCACTACATAACGTGAAATAGTGATGTTAAAATAAGCATTGGCCTTAGGAATTGTAGACTCCGTATATACGCGTACGATATCACACTGTTTTAAAAAGATTCTATGAAAGAAGCGTTCTATCTTGATGTGTTTTTTTGCATGGTTATGAATGTTATGAAGTGTATGCACGATCTTTTTCCGCAGAATGTATTTTACATAAAAAACGCTCAGCGTGAAATGAATGGATTTCCATAAGGATACCCTTGTCGTTTCTCCAAGCAGCAGATCATGTACCCAGTCAAAGTAAACAATCTCCGGGTTGGTTTCACGGGTACTCCGGATGAAGCGAAAGGGTTTCCATTTATGCTCAGGATAGAGAGGCCCGCATATATGCACGGTATGGCCTTGAGACCTCCAATAATCAACCATCAGGTACTGACAGGGATTTTCAAGACCTGCATCCGGGAATACGGTAATCTTTTTTGGAGTAATCGTAGCGTGGTTAGTTGATTTCATTGGTGTTAGTTCTATTGAATCTCATCGTTACAAAATACCAGACAGCCCCTTAAAAGGGTGGGGTATAAGGGATGCCGGAAAATTTTGTATACGAGAGCTCGCTGGTAATTATTAATTTTAAGAGAGTATTAGAAATACTGCTAATCTTCTGCAAATGTAAATCTTTTTTTCTAAGATTGATGAGATAAATGTATTCTTAACATTATTCTAATAAAGAAAATAGATAAAGAGTTATTAAAAGAAAGTAGTGGGCTGATAATTTTAGAGTTACTTTTCGTTGTATATCTTGTGGTGAATTATCCAAAGGAAAGAATAAGAACCAACAGAATTGGGATGGTGTTAATAGCAGTTGGTTTGGGAATTTTTACTATAGGAATCATTGCACACTCTTATATATGGCTACCCTTTTTTCTTTTTATATCCTTTATGTTTTTTATCATAGGCCTGAATTACTTATTAAAAGCGGCGAGTGGGATGAAACAACTTTCGTACTCAATATTTTTTGTATTATCATTACTCATTCTGTTGTTCATGTTTTATCTAATGATTACTGAAGGAATAAAAAATATAGTAGTGTAGAGAATTTAATTATACGAACAAGCTGTATGATTTTTCTAATAAACAGATATTTTTCATGAAACGTTTTATCCGAACGACGTCATATGGGTAATTGAATAGTGGAAATTCCATTTGTATTTTTATGAGAGATCATTTCATTTGATTTTTCACTGTCTCAATCAGCTAAAAATAAAAAAGACGTATGAAAAATTATTTTCCGATAGGGCGCTTTTGCCTTGTCGTTATGCTGTTGGTAGGGATTACCATTGCAGCAGCAGCACAGATCGTGTACAGGGATATTGTACCCGATGGAACGTTTACACTGACTAACAGTTCCTTTCCTACAGGACTGGTACCAGTCGATTTGAACAATGATGGAATTGTTGATTTTAATTTCCGGTACGATGCGGTGAGTGCTTCGGAATATTATGTACACATTGTGCCTCAGGCTGGTAATGAGGTATTGATGAGTACGAAACAAAATGAACATGAGGTCAACTATGTGGAAACACTTGGCTCCGGGCATTTGGTAGCGGCATCACCTACCGGTACACAGCTGTGGGGGACCGTGGATACCAGAGGTCCTCTGCTGACGGATCATAGAAGTCAACAGGTTGCGACAGGCCTGGATCGATTTATTGGTGTCCGGGTTAAGACTGGCTCCGATTGGCTGTATGGCTGGATCAGAGTAAACGTGTCGACGGCCTATCCTCAGACGGTTGTTGTAAAAGATATGGGATACGATGCGGAGGTAGCACACACCTCGATTTATGCCAATCAGAATATTCATTCCTCATTGACTTATATCACCGATAATGCCACGCAGCTTCTGGAGTTTACAGAGGTGGATCCGGGGCAGTATCTATACGCTTGTGCCGCTACCAAAGCGGTAAAGCTGACCGTTAAACCTCAGATATCCGGTTTGACGGGAAAGATCAGGGTGAAAATAGCGAACGCTCATAACGGCCTGTACATTTCGAATGGAAGCTATTCCAATCATGCGGCCGTGGTAGTGGATAATATTGCTTCTACGGATAAGGAACTTGTGTTGGTGATTGATCAGCTTTCTTCAAATGCAGAGGTGATCATTCCTGTATATGCGGCTTATTGTAATCTTTTTTCAGAGCATGAAGTAGAAAAAACGATCTCGCCGGTTTTTGCTGCAGAGAACGGACTTTCCGTAACGAAGAACCTGAGCTTGACAGTTCACAGAGGATCGTCTTTATTGCTGTTGCGTGATCCTGCTCTTACGATAGTGAGTATTGGGCCCGATTCCGACAATGGCAATCTGGTCACGTTTCAGTATGCTGTCCAGAATAACTCTACCGATCGTGATTTCAGAGGGTGGGTGATGTTTGAGGAAACTGCTGATAAATTGGGCGACGTTTTTGACATCAGGAGAATAGAATATCATTTGGTGAACATGCTCACGAATACACAAACGTTGATCCGTACCATTGGAAACCCGGTGGAGAATCCTGCGGGGCTTGCGAATAATAATGATTTTGTTCTTACCGATAATGGGGATTACAGCAGCAAGTTATTATATGTTTCCGTTCCAAGAGGACATCGTTTATTGATCCGGGAGGTAGTAAGGATCAATGGCTGTATGGTTTCTCCTCATGACAAATCCAATCCTAAACTCTCATGGGGCTGTGGTGATTTTGACCGGATAAGAGTGTCTGAAACCTGTGGTGTGGTCACAGATATTGATACCAAGATAGAACGAAATCTGAACCCCCGGATGGCATTTGTACCGGAGCGCAGTGATTACTATCAGACCTACGTTTGTGCTGGTGATTATAGGGAAACAAAATCGGTTACTCACGTAAATAGCGGAGATGGAATTGCCTATAATGTCCGTCTTAAGCTGTTTAATCCCAATTGGACCACTTTTCTGGTAGAAAGAGATCCTTCCAAGATCAGACTTCGGATCACACGGAATGGAGTGACGACGGAATATCAGCCCAATCTTACAAACTTTGACCTCGAGCCTGAGCTGGATGGGCAGGGAAATTTGATAAGGTATGCCAATAGTTCCGAACTACCAGGCTCATTGGTGATCCCGGATCGTTATTTACAGGATCCGGGGTACTATGCACTGGCCCCATGGCTTTCCTATAGTATGGATGCGTTTGATATCAATGCTGCGTATCAGTTCGGTGACCGCCGAAGATATCATGGATCAAGAAATGAATTTGATCCCACTCAGATCACGATTGATAATATGACCTGTGCGGTGTCAGACCAGACAGAGTTGGACGCAAAGCGTTTTATATTCAAGCAGGTGATCGATGAATACTGGGATGCTTCGGCAGGTGTTTTCCGTAAAATCAATCTCGAGCCGGGAGACGAAGTGACACTGGAGTGGGAACAATATAAATGTTGCAATTCGGCTTCCTATGCTCATCCTGATTATTTGAACATTAACGCTCCGGCAGTATATGTTAAATTTAATACAGGTTGTATTCCTCCCGAAGAATATGCCGGAACAGGTCTCTATCAGTTCCTTTACGGAGCAGCAGGAAATCGTTTAGGAGCTTCTATGAAAATAGAAAGTTATAATCCTACTTCTTCCGGAGACATGGATTGGTGCCCGGTTACCAAAGATGGTTTGGTAGAACGTATTACCAGTAAATTCTATGGTATGCATATTGGGTTAAACGAATGGCAGATAAATTCGCCCCGTGATGTCAACGGAAATTATGTGAATACAGATCTTTCATATCAGAACTGGGACGGAGACCTGGTGTTCAGGGTGTTTTTGGAGCAAGGCTTAGATCTTGATAAAGCTTTTTCCGGAGCAATTGCATCCGGTTTTCTTGCCGTCAATGGATATGATAATGTTTCCTCCTTGACTACACACGTTGAAAATAATGAATCCGGATGTACGGGTAACTGTAATGGATGTTCTCCTGCCAATACTCTTACATCCGGAAATTATTATGCAGCGATCCGAAAAGGCGGGCAAATACTATTGCCCTATACCATTGAGCGGATCGATCATAATACTGATTATGATCCTGTAGTGAAGAACAATAATTTTCGCTTCAAGGCATGGGATCAGACAGAACAGTATGCTTCCAATTTATACGAAATGCGCTTCAGGTTAAGTGATCTGATAGCAATGGCACCTTTGAACAGGCCTGACCAATCGGATAAAGAACGATTGAATGAATTTGTCACCGGAGCCTTTCTGGATGTGGATGTGAGGGCTTACTGTGCTTCCAACAGCTTCCCTTATTTTAAGATCGTCAGTTATCTTGATAAATGTATTGATCCGGGAACAAATACCTGTGATCAGCAGAAGAACGGATATACTTCGATGCATCCTTTGGCGCAGGTATCAGGGAAATTCCTGGTCAACTGCCCGGGCTGCGTGATTCCCGGAGCGAATGTTATTGGCGGCAGTATATACAGGGAAGAAATGGGATATCCGGATGAAACGGACGATGGGGTAGCTGATAACGCATCACGTTTGCCCAATACACATCCGAACGCAAAAATGATTTCCAACGGAGATACTTTTTTTATTGATATGTCAGTAGTGATGTCGGACGGGCAGTCCAAGAATATCCTGGATGGCAACGGAAGAAGTATCGGGGTGCTTAAGCCAGAACTGGATGCCGCCGGGTATCATCTGGATAATTTATACGTCAGAATACTATTGCCGGGACAATTTTCGGTAGATGCCAATAATACGATAGCACCGCTGGAGGCGATGGCCTCACTGGACGGAGGACTTACCTGGAAATCCATGAGTATCTACAACCAGAGAAACAACGGATATATTATGTTGCGTGTCAATTCCCAAATGTTCAATCCTTCCAAGACTTCATTTTCCGTAGGAGAGAATATCATGGTCCGTTTCCGTGGCAGAATGGGGTGGATTTCCGGAGAGGTATTGGCTCAGGAACTTATGTACATTGCGGGGTTCTCGCCTTGCGACGACTGTGATAATTTTGCCAATATGATTGAGATCAACGGAGTGTTGAACGGACAGGTTCACGGAGGCGGCTGGTCTGGCGGGTATATGTCTTATGAGCAGTTAATACAACAAAATAATACATTCCTTCTTTGCACTACGTTCTCCAATAACTTTAAATTCGTCCCTCATGAAAGACAAATGTATGTTCATCATGGAATTGCGGGGAATTTTATCCCTTGCGAGAAAGAAGTACAGATCGTTTCCAAGAAAAACTACACCGGAGGAAATAATGTGTTCCCGGGAGAAATCCGGAATAATCCGGATGTCCGGATCATAGAGTTCCCGATTCCCGCAGGATACGAAATCGGTAGTATGGTGTTGATAAACCAGGAAGAACTGGATGTGGCACAGCGATATCAATATCTTATTACGGAGCCCGTTCAGGAAACTAAATGGAAAAAAATTTACCAGCAATATACATTACAGAATGAGCAGTTTCAGAATCATGCTGAGTTTATACAAATCGAGGCTACCGGAAATCCTGATTTCCCTTCACAAATTCGCTTAATCTTGCCCAGTACTACAGTAGTACAGACAGGAAATTACGATGCTGAATCGTACCGCAGAGATCTGCTGATCTATGCAGATCAATGGATCTCAGAAGAAAATCCTCTGATAGAACTGGATGAAAGCTATGAAAGAATAATCAAGCTTATGTTACGTCCTGTACAGAATGTTTGTATGAATGATCAGCCGGTGGTGTATGCGGATAATATTCTTTCGTCAGAAATAAAGGTGAATCTGGGAGACTGGAAATCAGTACCCGGTCCGGAGAGATGGAGACGGTATTACATGGGTGATCTGGCTACGACAGCAGACCTTTCGTATATGGGATACGGTAATTGGGAAACTCCTCCTAGACATGAAGTAATTAGACTTACACCACCGAAGGCCAATATGGAGGCTGTGGCGGCTCATTTATCAAATTATGATCTGTCTAATCAGAATATAGTACAGATCCCTGTTCTGGTAAAGTTAAATCCAGTAGATGGCACCAACCGGTTTTCCGCCCCGTATCCGTTCTTTCACTTATACGGTGAGGCGTTGAAGCAGGGCTTGGTTTTCAGAGGGGCATACCAAAGTCCGGATGTACCGCAAAGAAGACATCCTGATGAGCAGATATTGAATTGGTGGACAAGGACTACGAACGGAGTAAGGACTTGGATTGAAGGGGCTCATAACCGGCCAAGAACCAGAGATACAGACAACGATTTAGTGATGGATGAATATATAGTGCCGTTCTCTTTGCAATCAATGGACATGGATTTTCTCAGAAGTAGAGGTACGGAGCCATATATCAGTCAAGCAGAACAATATTTTACGCTGGTATTTTCTTATGACTGCAGTACTTGTGATAATCTGCTGGCGGCTTCCTGTAATGACAACTCCAGTTCGGGAACTTGTTTGTCCGGAGAAAATCTTCAGGTATCCTACGGGTATAATTGTGTCGATTTCCCTACGTTTGAGCAAATTGACAACAATCAGGTTTGTAACTATTATGATCCTGTCCCTTTCAGTGTCAGAAACCTGAAAGTATATGTAGAAGCCACTAATTATATTAATGATACGGAGGTATTGACCGGTACTTCAGCCTTGATCCCTCCCTGCAGTACGTTTGTATATAAAGTAAAAGTGAACTCCTGCCAGAATGGAGGGGTGAATGCTGCTGACATACAGCTGAATCTTCCGGAGGGGTATACGATCTCTTCTTTCTCAAACAGAGTCACATTGGAAGATGGGATATATCGCTTGAATTTTAATCCTGCTATTTGTTGCGGGACATCAGAAGATGTCGAATTTGTAATCTCTACTCCTTGCCGGATCGAGTTGTCTGATAAAATAACGGCGAGGGTTTCGGCTACTACTTATTGCGGTAGAACGATCCTCTTCAATCCGGTGGAAACACTGTTGAGACAAGATAATAACTGGACAAGTGTTTCCTCAAGCGGAGCATTGCTGGATGATATACAGATCATCGATCCTCTGGCCGATATTTTTGTGGCCGGTACCAGTCTGAATATCCGCTACACCGTAACAGGTGCCGGACAGAATCCAGAGACCCTGAACAACAACAGGCTTAGCATTGAGCTCAACGGACAAGCTCCTCTTTTTGCAGAAATACCTTCCGGTACTGCTAATGGAGAGTATACGTATAGCATTGCACTACCGAATACTTGTGCCACCTATAGTGTGAGTGTATCTCCTTCCCTTGGTTATTGGCCGGCTTGTGGGGTTGTGAATGGAGAAAGAATACCCGATTGTGAAGCAATTACACAGGCTCCCGCGGTGACGAGAGAGGGATTGCAAGTAATTTCGACTGTTGCTGTTAATGTGACAACTTCTACAGGAACCGCAGCATTCCTTTGCGCATCCGGAGGCCCGGTGAGTTTTGTGGCCACTGCTTTTCCTGCGAATGGAAATTATGATTATGCATGGACAGGCCCTGGTATTGTAGGCAGTAATGATACAAAGAGTATTACGGTCAATGCAGCAGGTACATATACGGTCACGGTGACCGACCGGAATTGTCTTTCCAGTGCTACCTATTCAGTCAATGCGATCTCAACTATAGAAGTGGAATGTCCGGAGCCTATATGTCCGGGAGAAACTCCGAAGATCAAAATTCTTAATGCAGGAAATGTGGGAGGAGCCTATTCTGCCCAGTGGTATGACCCCAATGGTTCTGACACGAACGAACCATCAGATCTGGAAGCAGATATTTTGATGGCAAATGGAATTATGGTATCCGGATATTATTATGCGGCAGCGATTACACCAGCCTGTACGTTGCGTACGAATATGAGTACTCCTCAGATCTGCCCGATTACGGTGAAGAGGACTCCGGCTCCTTATCATATCACGACGGACAGGCCTTCTGGAGATGCTCCTTATGTCTTCCTGTGCGACGGTCAGCAGGTCAGCCTGAGTGTGACCAATAAAAATGTCAACAGTGCTTATCCTACCAGTGTGATTTGGAGAAGCGGACAAACAACGTTGGACGATATTGTCGCTCCTGCTACCTGGGGTGACCCTGGTACTTTGCTCTCCTACGATGAACTTGAAAATAAGAGCTATTTTGTCGTAGCCATTGACAATGAAACAGGTTGCCGTAGTATATCCAATCAAATATGGATTGAAACTCCTGTGATTGGGATCAAGAGAAGGTGTGAGAGCGGAAATCAGATAAAGCTTACGGCGGTTTCCAATTTCCAGGTAGCTCCGGAAGATTTCTACTGGTACCTGGATGGCGCACCTCTTGCCCAGGGAACGGCTAGCGTGATCGCAGAGCAGGCAGGGGTATATTCAATTGTGGAGAAGTCTACCGGATGTACGCTTCGGAACAGATGCTGGGGAATTAAGGAAAATATGAATACGACGGCTTTCCCGAACCCGGAATATATTTCAATGCAGGCAGGCGGATTTGAGGGAATCACAGACTGTAATATGCCTCTTGGGTTTGATACCGATTTTGAGTGTCTGGACAGAACAGGATATACAGGAGCTCCTCTCCCTGCCAATTATACGGTTGGTAAGTTTATGATCAACCAGCCAGGATTGCAGGCTTCTGACTGGAGTCCGTCTATTCCATCCGGCTGGACAGATCAGAATACGACATATGCCGGAGACGGAGCACTCTTAATAGACGGAGAGTCAGAACCTCAGGCCAAGCTTATCTGGGGAAAAACGGTTCCGATAACGCATGGTTACAACTACCTTTATAGATTCAAAGCGCGTAACATCAATCAGTTTGTTCAGTATCCGGTGGAAGAGATCCCGGAACTCTATTTACAGGTTACTTACAAGGATGATCAGGGGAACGCTACCCGTCATAAGACCAATAAACAGGCGATCTTTAACGGTGGAGCGTCTCCGTGGCTGGAATTCAGTTCCTATACACCTGCTTTCCCTCTGTTCATACCAGGGTGTCTAAATCCTACAGAAGCAAGCGAAGTGAGGTTGGAACTGTTTATGGACGGGGGAGGTGCGATCGGACGTGATCTTGTACTGGACGAGTTCTCGCTGATCCCGGTAGGAGTCTGCGACGATGTGATCCTGCTGAATCTTCCGTGTAATACAGCCCTGGTCGAACTGGATAATACAAGAGTGATCGTTTGTCCTGGTTCCACGGCGGAGTTCAATGTTCTGAATGCTCCTGCCGGCCTCACCTTCCTGTGGCAGGGAGAATACAATGGGACATTGACTACCCTGGGAACAGCGGCTTCTTATACTACGCCGGTGCTAAACCTGTCTGATCCTTTGAGGCCGGAATTCTTCCAGTACCAGGTAACGGTTACTGATACAGAGAATGATTGTAGTACACAATTAAGTGCTATCGCTATTGTGTCGCCGGAACCTCAGTTGAGCATCACTTCAGAACTTACAGAAAATAATTGTGAAAAAGTATTTAAGGCAGTTTATAATGGATTGGGTATGCCAGCTCACTTCGATTGGTATCTTAATGAAACACTGATCACAGGAGTGACTGGCAACACCTTTGTGATAGATACATTAAAGGACGGAGATAAAATTCAATGTAAAGTGACAGGAGTATGGTGTGGTAACGGAAATGAAATAGAATCCAATATGATTTCTATTTCAAGTGTAGCCATTACTGCAAACGCAGGGCCTGATAAAGCAATATGTGATAAAGTCCCTGTGACGATCGGGATAGAACCTCAGGCCGGCGTTGCCTACCGGTGGAGTCCTGCTCTTTATTTAAGTGATACGACGATCTCGAATCCGGTGGTCTCAATCGGAACGGCGAATGAAACAAGCCTGACCTATACGATGATTGCGATCGACCTGGCAACGGGTTGTGCCAAAGATACGGATCAGGTGACGGTTATGGTGGGCACGACCCCTGAACCTCCGGTAGTATCAATGGGGACGATGTGTATAGGACAGACAGGAACAATATCACTTTCGTATTCTGAACCGAACGTACAGGGGATTTTAGTGTCCTCTCCGTTTACTCAGGTATATACAAGTGTTACACATCCCGGGGGAAGGAACTATATAGGACAGGTAGGATCGGCAGACGCAGATATTGTAGCGGGGGTGGTAAGTGCGGAAGGCTGTACTACTCTTGTAACGGTGACAGGACAAGTACATCCTCCTGTCAGCAATGTCAGTATATCTGCTTCTTCTTCCTCTTTCTGTGTAGGAGGAACCGCTGAATTGACGGCTGTTATTACAGGTGGAACAGCACCTTATACATATAACTGGACAGGCAATTCTTTAGCAGGGAATGTGTGGCTGGAAGAAGCTTCTCCTATGGTTTCGCCTTCTGCAACGACTAATTATACTTTGTCAGTAACGGATGCCAATGGTTGTTCGGGAGCTTCTTCGGGGCATAAAACGATTACAGTTTATCCTCGTCCTGACGTACCAGTAGTGAGTGTATCCGGTTCTACCACGATCTGCGAGGGTCAGAGTGTTCCGCTGAGTACTACCGCTACAGGAGTAAGCTATCAATGGAAGAAAGACGGTGTCTTGATTTCCGGAGCTACCGGCTCAAGTTATGAAGCAACTTCATCGGGGAGTTATACAGTAGAGGTGGCGAATGGAAGTGATTGTAAAGCTACTTCCACTGCTACAGCTGTTACCGTGAATCCGAACCCTTTGCCGGGAAGTATTGTTGTGAATCCATCCACTACCGTATGTAAAAATGATCAGATTACCGTCTCGGTTGGATATGGTTTAGGCGTTACTCATACTTTCTCTCGTCCTGATATGACTATTCTGGCCGGCGGAGGAACTTCCGGAAGCTTTGGGTTTTCCGGAATAGCACTGGAAAGTGGAGATTTCGTGCTGACGAGGATCGCCTTAGGTTGTAGTACGGTGACTACAGTTCCGCTGACGGTTTATCCGCTACCTGACGTACCGGTAGTGATTGTATCCGGTTCTACCACGATCTGTGAGGGTCAGAGTGTTCCGTTGAGTACTACCGCTACGGGAGTAAGCTATCAATGGAAGAAAGACGGTGTCTTGATTTCCGGAGCTACCAGCTCAAGCTATGAAGCAACTTCATCGGGAAGCTATACAGTAGAAGTGGCGAATGGAAGTGATTGTAAGGCTACCTCCACGGCTACAGTTGTTACCGTGAATCCGAACCCTGTGGCAGGAACGATTACAGTTACACCTTCCACGGCTGTTTGCGCCGGCTCCTCTATCTCAGTAGGAGTATTCCATGGAGGAGGCACTTTTACATTTACCCAGCCACTTCTAGCGAACCAGAATGGAGGCGGAGGCTCTACCAGTTTTGGTTTCGGAGGACAGGTGATTAGCAGTGGAGATTTTGTACTGACCAAGATTGCTTTAGGTTGTAGCACGGTGACTACAGTTCCGCTGACGGTTTATCCGCTACCTGATGTACCGGTAGTGATTGTATCCGGTTCTACCACGATCTGTGAGGGTCAGAGTGTTCCGTTGAGTACTACCGCTACGGGAGTAAGCTATCAATGGAAGAAAGACGGTGTCTTGATTTCCGGAGCTACCAGCTCAAGCTATGAAGCAACTTCATCGGGAAGCTATACAGTAGAAGTGGCGAATGGAAATGATTGTAAGGCTACTTCCACCGCTACAGTTGTTACCGTGAATCCGAACCCTGTGAGCAGGATTATATCTGATGTGGCACGTACGTTTTGTGGAAATACAACTAATGTAATCAGTGTGAATAATAATGCAGGATCACTGAGTTTTGTATATCCTTCGTCGATCACGGCAGGTAATTTTTCCTCTGTAGCTCCGGGAGTTTACCTTCAGTATATTAATATTGGGGAAGTATCCGGCGTGTCCAATACAACTATAGAAGCAAGGACGGTATTTAACGGTTGTACTACCGTTACAGTTATTCCTGTTACGATCAATCCGCGTCCGACGATCGTGACTACGGTACCGGCAGCACGTTGCGGTACAGGATCTGTGGCATTGGCTGCTTTCAGCAGCGGAGGAGAGGTGAACTGGTTTTCTGCCAGCTCTTCCGGAGAGTTGTTAAGTACTGGAATTGTGTATCCGACACCAAGTATCTCTGCAACGACCACTTATTACGTTTCAGCAGCGCTGAACGGATGTACAACGGCTACCCGTACACCGGTAGTGGCTACGGTGGGCACCGTTACTCCGACTATAACAGGAGTAACTTCAGGAAACCGTTGTTTCAGTGGCAGCGTCACGATGGGAGCAAGTGCAAGTGCCGGTACAATTAATTGGTATACGGCTCCTACCGGAGGTACTTATCTGGGAAGCGGCAGCTCGTATACAACACCTGTGTTGTCTGCCACTACCCCTTATTGGGTAGCTGCTTCCCTGGATGGCTGTACAACTTCTACCCGTGTCAATGTGATGGCAAAT
>CAYTGJ010000123.1:0-13828 GCA_964437245.1 uncultured Chitinophagaceae bacterium | reverse complement strand
TAGCTCAGACGGTTAGAGCACCTGACTCATAATCAGGTGGTCCTTGGTTCGATCCCAAGCAGGCCCACCCTAGTGGTGAAGCACTTACGGAAATTTTCTGTAAGTGCTTTTTTTTGCTTGCACAAAACTTGCACAAACTCATATATGATATTGAAAATGTGTTCTGTTTAGTCATAAGAGAGAGTAATTGATAAGTCCAATAATTCAATTCAGTAATTTTTTAGTTCGGGTTTAATTCAGTTAGACATCTACATTACATCATAACATGTCACCAAAAGCAATATCTAATTAAACCTTCTCCGTTATTTTATTTGAGTTAAGATTGTCCATCTTCGTTAAAAACAGGTAAAGGAAATAATGATCTTCTACGATATCTCTATGGTTAATTGGATAATCCTGACTATCTAACTCAATCAAGTATGTAAAAAATGTTTCCATAAGGTGTTCCCGAATTTTAGCTGGAGGACTGAAGCAAAAAAGTTCTTTTAATTCTTCTAGTACTTGTTCTGCATTTGCTTCAAATGCATCTGTAATTATCTTTTGTTCCATAATTAATATATTAACAATTTGTATATTTAATATAACAAAATTATTTAATATAATAACAAAAATTGTAATTAAATATACTAATTTTGTTGTTTATGGCCTGATAATCAGACTGGTTTATTTATTAATTTACTGATACATTTACCAGGAAGTATTAATTTTCAATGGCTAAGAAAAAGGCATACAATAGAATAAGAGTAATTTTAGCGGATAAAGAAAGAACCAATCTTTGGCTCGCTGATAAAATTGGTAAAGATAAAGTTACGGTCTCTAGATATTGTAATAATGAATCTCAGCCTAATCTTCATACACTTTTTAAGATTGCAGATGTCTTACAAGTGGATGTAGCTGATTTATTGGAAAAGAACGACTATATAAAAAATAAAAAATAGCCCTTATTTTTTAAATAAGTTAACCTAAGTTTAAACAGCTTACATAACCAAACCAGATTATTATAATAACGACATAACTTTTTTCTGTGACAGAAAGGCGAATGATATATATGGACAATAATTCAACTACTCGGATTGATCCGAGAGTATTAAATGCCATGATGCCTTACTTGACAGATGAATATGCTAACGCTTCAAGTACGCATGCATTTGGTTCTAAAATTAGTAATAATATCAAAAGTGCTCGTGAGCAGATAGCTGAATTAGTAAACTGTAGCCCTTCAGAAATAATTTTAACTTCCGGTGCGACGGAATCTATTAACCTAGGTATAAAGGGAATAATGGATTCTTACAGGAAAAAGGGTAATCATATTGTAACAATATCAACTGAGCATTACGCTGTATTAGATACTTGTAAATATTTAGAAAGTATCGGATATGAGATAACATATCTTCCAGTCGAATACGATGGAATGCTAGATCTTGAATTATTGAGTGAGGTGATTCGTGAGAATACGATTTTGGTATGTGCAATGCTAACAAATAATGAAACTGGCGTTATACATCCAATACATCAAATTGCAGAAATTGCTCATAAGAAGAATGCATTGTTTATGACTGATGCAACACAAGCAATAGGTAAGTTAAAAATTGATGTAAAAGAATCAGGTATAGATTTAATGGCTTTCTCTGGACATAAGTTTTATGCGCCTAAAGGAACTGGGGGGTTATACATTAATGAACAAGCACGTTTGAAAATTCTTCCATTACTACATGGTGGGGGCCATGAAAAAGGACTACGGAGTGGTACATTAAATGTCCCAAACATCATAGGGATAGGAAAAGCAGCAGAGATAGCATTAAATGATATTGATAATGACAAGGAATATGTTGGTGGACTAAGAGATCATTTGGAAAAAGAACTATTATCTATAACTGATACTATTATCAATGGGAATATTAAAAATAGAATTTATAATACTTGTAATATTTGTTTTAAAAGAATAGATGCAGATGCTGTCATTTCTGGATTGAAAAATATTGCAGTTTCAAACGGTTCTGCATGCACGTCAAATCTTATCGAACCTTCTCATGTGCTAAAAGCCATGGGATTAACAGATGATGATGCATTTTCTTCAATACGATTTAGCCTAGGAAGATTTAATACTTTAGATGAAGTAAAAGTTGTAATTGAAGAAATGAAATCAATTACTCACAAATTACGCGCTATTGTTTAATATGAGTGCTATCGAAAATAACAATTGGCTAACAAGTAAAGAAACTTGTAAAAAGTTAAAAATTTCCGATTGTGATTTAATGCATTTTCGGCTAGAGGGGAAGTTAAATTTTTATAAAAAAGGAAATGCTTATTTATATTCAAAAGATGATATTGAAAAATTGTTGAATAAAAAATAACCTTTAAATATGGAACTCAAACAGCTATTTGAAAAACTATATTTTGCATCTACAGAAGACGAAGTTGAAAGAATAATTCAATCATATCCAGAATTCGCTATTGCTGCTAATTGGAGTCCATTAGGTGGAGATCAATCTTATTTTGGAGTTGTAAGAAATCAACAGTCAAATCCAATAGCTGCTTTAGTTGAGAAGATAACTAATTCAATAGATGCTCTGTTGATGAAAAAATGTTTAGAAGCAAATATTGACCCTAAATCATCACTTGCTCCTAAAACAATGGAGGAAGCTATTAAAGCATTTTTTCCTGAAAGTAAACATTGGGATTTGTCAGGACATCGTAGACAGCAAGCAGAAGAAATTCAAATAATAGCCGATGGACCTACAAGAAATACTTCTGTTATTATATATGATAATGGTTAAGGTCAGCATCCGGAAGATTTTGAAAATACATTTTTATCTCTAGTTAGAGGGAATAAGATAAACATTCATTTTGTACAAGGGAAGTATAATATGGGTGGTAGTGGAGCTTTGGTTTTTTGTGGGAAGAAACGTTTTCAACTTATTGCATCTAAACGTTTTGATAATTCAGGCCAATTTGGTTTTACTCTAATTCGCCAACATAAGAGTGATGCTCATGGTGAAACAAGACATAGTTACTTTGAATATTTAAAAATTGATGGAAAAATTCCTTCTTTTGATTTAAAAGATAGTATAGATTTAAAACTTTTTAAGAGATCTTTTAAAACGGGAACAATTATGAAGTTATACTCTTATCAATTTCCTTCAGGCTATTCAGGATTTGCGCAAGAGTTGAATCAAAGTCTTAATGAATTTCTTTTTGAACCAGTTTTACCTATATATACAGTAGATAAGAGTGAAAGATATCCTAATAATAAGGTATTGGAACTTGACTTATATGGATTGAAAAGAAGGCTAGAAGAAAACAAAAATGAGTATGTAGATACTTATTTTTCTGAGGAATACGAAGATCAAATATTTGGTAAAGCCAAATTAACATGCTATGTATTTAAACCGAAGCTAAAAGATCGAGATGTTAAGAAATCAAAAGAAGTAATAAGGGATCGTTTTTTTAAGAATCATATGTCTGTACTATTTTCCATTAACGGACAAGTTCATGGTTTTTATTCTTCTGAGTTTATTACCCGAACTCTAAAATTTAATCTATTAAAAGATTACTTACTAATTCACTGTGATTGCACAGGGATGAAATCCGATTTTAGAGAAGAATTATTTATGGCTTCTCGAGATAGACTAAAGCAAGGAGATGAATCAAATCAATTAAGAGATTATCTTGGAAAAAAACTACGAAAAAGTACTTTAGATGAAATTAATAGACGTCGAAAAGAATCTATAGGTTTAGAGAGTGAAGATACTACTGAGTTATTAAAATCATTTGCCAAAAATCTTCCCAAGGACAGTGACTTGTTCAAGTTACTTCAAAATACGCTGAAGCTTGAAGAGAAGAAAAATGAGGAGAATAAGAATAAAGAAGAAAATAAAAAGCCTACAAAGCCAAAGACCGAAGTTAAGCCTTTTATTCCCAAAAGATTTCCTTCCTTTTTTAAACTTCATAAAAAAGTTGATGGTGTAAATGCTATCTCTTTACCTATTAAAGGAGAAAAAGTAGTAAAGTTTGATACTGATGTTGAGAACGAATATTTTGACCGTACTGATGAACCAGGAGAATTACAATTAGCTTTGTTAAAAATAAAACGATCTGAGAATAAAGACGGGGATAAGCCAGGTGATAAAAAAGAAATTTCACAAGTTCTTAATATTGTTAAGAGCAGTCCTCATAACGGAACGATTCGATTAAGTTTAAATCCAACTGAAAACTTGAAAGTTGGTGATGAAGTGGAAATTAAAGTTAGTTTGTCTTCTCCTGGAGAGTTATTTGAGGAAATGGTGTTGGTTAAAATTACGAACCCAGAAGCAAAGTCCGAACCATCACCTCAAGAAGAAGAGTCTTATGAGAATATAGGTTTACCAGAGTTAAAAAAAGTCACTCAAAATGAGTGGGAGATTCTAGAACAACAAGGTATCTCTATGGATCACAAAACTGTTATGGTGCCAATTGGAAGTGGAGATAAGCTTGATACTATATATATTAATCTCGATAGTCAAGTTTACTTAAATCATAGAGGAAAACTTAAATCGGAAGATCAAATTTTAACAGCACAGAAAAAGTATTTAGCTTCTGTCTATTTCCATACTCTTTTTTTATATATGATAACCAAAAAAAGAAATTACAACTTAACTATTCTCAAAGATGGTAAGCAAGAAGAAATTACAATTGATGAATACATTCGTGATGTATTTGATAGTTATTATAGTGATTTTTTATTAAACTTTGGGATGGAACAGTTAATGGGTGCGTTGGAAGAATAAACATATTTATTCTTCCCCATTTTTCTCCTCTGTTAGTTTGTAAATTTTATTAATAATAAAATCTTTCTTCAGTTTAAGAATTTCAGCGGCTATTACTTCGTATTCTTCATCAGACCTATTCCCAAAGCGTTTTTTAAGAAGTCTTTTTGTCCTATTATTTGCATATCTAAATGAATAATTGTCCATTACTTTCTTATCCTTTTTAAGCTTTGCATTATTAAAGCAATCAATTATTAATCTAATTACATCAGCAATAGCTTTTACTCCTTGAGAATTATAGATGATCCTTTTATCTTCAAAAAGTATCCCTTCCCAAAAGGAAGAGGATAATGTACCGTATTCATTCAATTTATCTGGTAACAAATCTTCTGGTATAATGATGTCTTCTTTGCCGAATAAAAAAAACTTATCTTCCTCTAACAGTTGCAAAATTCCATTTAATTGATTGATATAAACACTTTGCAACTTTAGAATAAAATCCTCTGTTGTTCCATATTTAAACTCATTTAACAATCTATTGAAATAAATATTAAACAATCCTTTTTGGCCTACAACAGAGAAAAATAAAAAATATTTATCTCCTACTTGTTGTTGTAATTGTTGTCTAGCGGAAATATAATTATCTCTTAGATTTTTATCTGATGCTAGTTTGGTTCTAGAGGTTAATAAAGCTTTATATAGATTTGATTCAGGGTTAAAGGCATTGAGCTTATCTAAAATCTCGATGGTTAACTTATATGGTAAAAAGTCTGAGAAAATTCTAACAATTGATCTAAGGAAGAACTTATTAAAGTTCTCTTGAGCGACTTCTAATACTCGATAGTCATAATTGAATAACAAACTATCCAATTCTCCTTCAGTCAATTGTTCAGCAAAAATTTCTCTATTTATAGTTTTTAATTTTAAATATTCTTTAAAAGAGTTCTCTAAAGTAGATATGTCGGAATATTCAGCTTCTTTTTTAATTGAAGTATCAACAAAAAAATAATTATTTAATGTTTCCATAAAGTATTGGATCTTATTCTGATCTCTATGGTCATCAATGCTTATTAATCTACTACCAACTAATTCATCACTAATAATTTGATAAAGTGTTAATATACCAGTAACATGTGGTAATTCATGTTTTAAACTTTCTCCATACCAATCAATAATATTTGGTTGAATAAAAGAGTCTTGAGATTTAGCAGTACCATCTTTATTAACTGATTCAATTAAAGATTGTACGCATAAAGATGCTAAATCTTTATCATCCATTAAAATTCTTCTAACTAATCCAACTGACTTTGCATTAGTATTTATATCTATAAAGATAGTTCTTAAGATCTCAATTGGACTATTATCAGGATTTGAATTATTTAATTTACTAGTATCCAAAAAAATAACATCCTGAATTGCATTTGCATAATCAGGATTTTCCTTTTTAGCTTTTATTAAAGCATCTAATCGATGTTGTCCGTCGATAACAACTGCATAAAATTTACTTTTATCCCAACATAATATATTATGTTCAAATATCGGAGAAGTATTAAAAAGATAAATTCCTTCAACTAAGCTATCATTATTTTTCTGTAATAATATTTCCTTGAATTTATCATTGCCACGATATTTTGATTTTTCAAAAATTAATTCTTTCGAATCAGATGTTTGATCCGGATTAAATGAGAATTTCTGAGCAAAGTTACCATTAACTTCCCTAGGTAATAGAGCGACTATTAATGGAGGAAAATATTTGACAATTCTCCCTTCCCCTAAAAGATATTTTTTAGTTATTGAATTTACTCTATCCTGATCGATCTCTCTCTGTATTATATGACTTACAGGCCATCCCTTATCCTTGCTTAGGACTTCATAAAAATTAATATCACTCTCTAAATCATTTATATTTAATGTTGTCAAGTATGTTTTTATTTGTGGGGTAATACCAAACCCACCCGTCCTAACAGGATATACATTTGAAATATTTATATTTGTACTTTGTTGACCCTTATTTTCAAGTTGATCAAGATTTTCTAATTCGTCCATATATTTAATTAGGCTTAATTGATAAGCCAGGTTTTAGAGCCCTGGAATATATTTCTTCAAAGATTGTATTTATACTTGAGTTCGCTGTAAAAAGAGGTAATTCCTTATGACCAACCCAAATGTCTTTTTCGGGAATACCCTGTGCCGTAATTTCGTTCTGTACATTTGTTAGTCCTTTAAAATGTTGTCCTAATCTTTGATTTAAGTTATTTGCTTTTCCTAAATAAAAAGGCCTACTGAAGCAAACTTCTTTAAAGAATTGACTAAAAAATTTAATATTGTCTCTATCGGTAAAAAAATCCATTAATTCTCTATGTTTGTTATCACTCAATCCAAACATGTTATTGTTTTCTTTATATCCTTGTTCCCATATTTTTGCTCGAAATTTATATGTTCCTTTTAGTTCTTCTTCAATGCAAAAGTTTTTTTCTGAAAAAGATATTAATAAATCAATTAGGTCTAAATGATTTATTGAGTTATCATCAAATTCAGGCCAATATACCCATTTATATATTCCATATTTAACTGGAATACCAAGAACTGGATCATTTATATTCCGTTTTAAAATATCTAGTTTCCCAAAAGTAAATCCATTAATTACCATACTAATTAAATAAAGCACGCTGCACAACCTTCTCCTTCTGCCTCGTCTAGAATATCCAGTAGATAAGGAGATTTCTTGTTATCTGCTTTTCTTTGCGTTTTTTTGATATAATCTAATTTAATCTGTTCGATTCTCTCTGGTTTTATTAAATCTTCCAATCGTTCCTCTTGCATCCAAGTATAACCCTCTTTCTCATATTCGATTGCCTTTAAAAATTGCTCTGGGTGCTGTTCGTATAACCACACCCATTCTATTTTTTGTTGAAAGAAACAAAAATAGCAACCTGATCGACTCCTAGCATATTCGCCTTTTTGTCCATTAACCTCAAAAGGAATTTTTTCGTAGTATTTAGGAACTCCTACACCACTCTCCCTAAGAATCTTAAAAATATCTTCTCTAATTAAATTATCCTGATTATCAACTAAGGGAAAATTTTCTATTGTTTCATTTGCTAGTGGATAAGATGTTTCTTTTAAAAAAGCAAATACAACTTTATTAAAAGAAGGGATATCAATATTTAAGAGCGAATTTAATTTTTCAGCAATAGTGTACTTATTGGAAATAGGTTCAATAACTAATTCTAAAATTCGATCTCGCTGATCCTTTGTGAGAATTAAATTGTTATATAAATTTGTAACTGAAGGTATATTATTATTCGATAATACTTTACTTATTACATCTTCACTCCAAATATTTTTACGAAAAGGAAAGATAGATTGTATATTGCTTTTTTTCGAAATATATCCTTCCCTATCCTCATCGCCGCGAATTCCAACATATGAGATCACGGGATCATTAGCAACAAATTGTTCAAAGGGTTCCAACTTTAGTTTTTTGGTGCACCATCTAGCATTTGATGAAGGTAGATAACCTCCAAAAATTTTATGAAAATGGTCGAATGGATCTTCATGACTATCTTCAGCAGCGGTGATTCTTAGTACTTTTTTCCCCAAATAACTTTCTAGGTTTGTTATTAGGGTATAGGTTTCTTCTAATTCTTTGCCTGTATCACTAAAATAATATTCAATATCCAATGTAGGATAGTTTTTATGCATGTATATAGCTAATGCAGCACTATCCTTTCCTCCAGATATACCCATCACATGTCGAATTTTTTCACCCATTCCTTAGTTGCTCTTGTAAAAGTTTAG
The DNA here is from genome assembly GCA_964437245.1 of uncultured Chitinophagaceae bacterium. GTDB lineage: Bacteria > Bacteroidota > Bacteroidia > Cytophagales > Cytophagaceae > JANYCO01. The sequence continues at coordinate 5,282 of CAYTGJ010000123.1, read as the reverse complement.
TTAATGTAGCTATATTAATTTGTCGATCTCCTGTAAGTTTACTACTTAAATCGCTACTTAGCTTTGATATTTCTTTAGTTTTATTTTTAGGTAAACGAATCAGGTTCTTTTTTATTCCTTCTACAAAAGAAGTTATTTCAAGTTTAAATACTTCTTCTTTTTCAACATCAATATCCGAAGAGTTAATTTCTGTTAAATTGTCTAATTCATAAACTATATCCTTAAATTTATCATACAGGACTTTTTCTTCTTCATCTGTTATTGTTTCCAAAGATTTATTAAGACAAGCATGTGCCATTGAATTCAGCCATGCTGTACGGTCATCTAATTCTGAAAATAATCTTTGGATAAAGACTTTTTGATGAGGCAAAAGTAAGTGTTTTTTTATTTTCTTATAACGAGTTTGAAGTCGGTCTTTATATTCAGGAAATCTGATTGTTTCTCCTAATAATTCGTTTATAATGAATAATTCCAAACGATTTACTAATTCATCATAGCAAGTTCTTATTTCGCGAATTCCCTCCTGCAATTGATTAACGTATGTCTCAATTTCTGTCTGGGAATTTTTTGATAGATTGATATTGAAATTAAGAGATTTGGGGAAATCTTCAAAAAAAGTTTTTTCAGGTTCTTTCGACAACGCGATAGTTTCTCGTATTGCCAAAGATCTTTTAGTCATTCTCTTAGTTTGCTTTGCATATAAAGGAAGCCCTTTGTAAAACACTAGAAACGGTTTAATAGTTTCTATAAAACTATTACTAGAAGGTTTTACATTATGTGATTGATTTAAAATGGTTCTATATTTATTAAATAGTTCCAATCTTACACCTTCAATATTAAAAGCTTTTATTTCATAGTCTTTAGGATTTTTAGCTATAAGCTCTAATGTTTCTTCAGATAAATTAGGAATAAATATATCATCATTAAATAGGGCAAAGTCTTCTTTTTTAATAAATAAGAAAATTGGTAACCAAAAATCAATAAATCCTCCTTTTAACTTAAATGGTTTAGAAGATAGTATATCTATTAATTCTGTTAAATCTCTTTTCCCTGATTTAGTGCTATTAATGAATTGCTCAGATATATTCCATAATGCTAAGAAAGATTCATCATTAGGTTTATTAAAGATAAAACCATTTTTTGTTCCATTATGAATTCCAGTTTCACGCAATAACGATAGGTAAATTGTTTTCTCAGGAGGAAATTTATCTTCAGAAAATGAAAAATCTTTCTTATCCCAATTTTCCAACATAGCCTTCATTAGTTCTCTTCTAGCAGTCGAAATTTGAGGTGATAGTTTAGTTTTATTAACCATCTCATTTTTGTATGCTGGAACATTAGGGTAGACTTTAGCACAGATTTCTGATAGTATCCTGTTGAAATTTTTCCTATTTTGAATGGTTTGTCTTCTCCCTCCAAAATACCAAATAATAGAAGAATCCTTAGAATATAAGCCATCCATTACATAGTGATTAAGCAGACGAATTTGATGTTGTAGAATAGAGTCTAATTCTCTTACCGCTACTTTATCGCTTGAATGAAGCTCTTTAACTTTCTTTATTTTTTCAATTTCATGAATTAGTGAACTGATTTCATTGGTGTTTTTGTACCATCCATATAAAATTGCTTCTGAACAATTTTCAGAAGCTTTTTCGATAGATTCTTCTTGGATGCGATCCGAGAAAATCAAATTTATAAAACCATCAATTTCACCTTCAGGAGTAACATTTATAGGTTCTTCACTAAGACGGAATTGAAAATAACGAGGAGTACCTTTGATATAATATATTGCTTTAGCAGAAATATAAGGGAAGTCAAAATATCTATTTAAATAATGTACAACATTTGAATTTGTAATTCTCTCTACAAGATTTCCGGCCTCATCAATTGCTAATTCAATATCTAAATCTGTCCCTTCAAAAAGGATAAATTTATTAGAATGCTTCACAAACTTGATGATTTTGTATTTTTCGAGGGAAAAAATAATAGAATCTGGATTCTTAATTCCTAAACTATATTTCCCATACTCTATTAAAAATTCTTTGTCAATTTTAGCAGAACCAGAGGCAAATATATTTAATAGACCTATTGTCTTAATGATTTTTTCAGCTTCAAAATAATCATTTTCTAATACCCCCTCGGTCTTTTCCAAACCTATTCGGATTGCAGCCCATTGAGCATAATGGGGATTGCTTTTGGAAGACAAGAATGAATAATAATTATGAGATAAATAATCATATACATTACTTATGTTGAAATAAGGATTGTTACTCGTATCATAATTCCTTAATCCAAATAAGTCATGAGATTCAATGAAAGTAAATAATGAACGCTCGTTTTGTCCATATTTTTGTAATGATAAGGTTAGAACTGACGATGCAAGTATATCGAATGGTAAAAGTTTTTCCGCTATCTCTTCATTAAAATAGTCACGAAGTGGAAAAGCTTTTGAATTACTAATTGCCTTAAATAGTTTTGTGAAATTTTTATCCTTGCTTCCAATATTTAATTGAGAGAATCGCTCTGCCGCTAGAAATAGTAATTGCTCAACAGGTTCGTTAAATGTTATTTCCTTTAGCCTTCCTTTTACCTTATCCCACTCATTTTTTTGACTTTTGGTTAAATTATGTGAATACCCATTAAAGTCTTGATGAAGTGTAGTTATGAGAAAAATATCTTTATGGAGATCATTAACATATTCAGATAATTGCTGGATAAAATACAGCTCTCTTTCAGGATTATTTTTTGATGCGAATTCTAAAAATTTACCAAATTCATCAATAACAATAACAATTCCTTTTTTTTCTTTTTTTAGAATATTGTATGTTACATCAATTTGTTCAAGAATATCATCTACTGTATAGTCTTTAGATTTTAAACCTGCTTTCTTGGCAAATGTTTCTATTATCGATTGATATTCTCCAATAATTGTAATAAACTTAAATTCTTTTAAATCACCCAAAAGATTATTAAGCGGTGCAAAGTAGTTAGTCTTATTATTGATATTTTTTTCAAAGGCCCACAAAAATGATGATTTACCAGTACCATAGGCCCCAATAATATTAAATGCTCTAGTTCCAATAGAATAATCAGAAATTATCTGATTAAATATTTTTTTTGAATTATGAGTAGGGATGTAATTAAGAGTAACATCTACGTCACGAACAATATTTACTGATGAAGAATATTTATTTTTGGTAGTAATCATTTAGTATTGTTAGTTTATCAATTTTACTTTTGAATTGAATGACCTGATTTCCCGCAGTCTCGGTGTATACTATTTGTTTATATTTTTCTTCAATCTCTTTAATCTTGTTGTATAAACCATCAGCATTCAAAGCAAAGATCAACCCAGGTGAATTTGGATTAATTAGCAAATCTTTAAATGTTATTGTGCTGTCCAAGGACATAGTATCTAAAATTGAATATAAAACAATCTCACATGGTAAGTCATTTCTGATTTCACCTTCTATTTTATACCAATCTACTATTTTATTATCGTCAGGGTTTTTTTGCCGATAATGCCTCACAAGTTCTAAATCAATCAAAATACTTGAATAATCTTCCTCTACCTCTATTTTCTCCTCATTTCTTGGTTTTACATAATTTCTTAGAAATACATTTATGTCTGAGTTTACAGTATTAGAATTATAAACGTTGGTATCTGATTCAATACATTTTCGTTTAAGAAATGAATGTAAATGGTCTTTAGTAAAATCAATTTTTTCTTTTCGAAATTCATTAAATACTAAATTATAAATAGAAGATTTATTAGTTTTAACAAGAAGGTAATGTAATAACCACTGAGTTCCTAAGTCCTCTAAAAAAGGATCTCTTCCTTTCTCTTCATCAAAAATAAATTCAGCAATCTCATTTAGTTGATCATTTTCTGTATATAGACCAAATGATTTGAGCCAAAAACGAATTGAAGTAACCATATTCTTACCAACTCCTAAATTGACCACTGCAGTTTCATCTACAAATTTCTTTTCATTTTTTAAAAAGTCATAGCCTTTCTTTAACCAAAACTGTTTACAAACAAATGATTCGTGACCTGAAAATGAATATTTCCCCATTAGCTTAATTTTACTTCTTTTGTATAAAGTTAATCAATTGTTTTTTAAGCTTTTAATATAAAATAGATATATTATCAACAGTTTAGTTTTTCATTTGGTAATTAACCTGTTGCAATATCTAGATTATAACTATTAGTATTTATACGTATAAAGATCATCCAAGCCGATACCTTGATTTAAGTACCGCATAATAATAAATTAAACCTTTTCTCTCAGAATAATACTAATTAATTGATCCTCACGTTTTATACGAAATTACTCTTAACTATTTAAAACTAATGCTATGGGTGGGCGCCTTCATCAGGTTCGTCTTCAATTGGAGAAGGATCTGGAAAAGATTAGCGCAGAGGAACGGAATACTCTTTATGCAGCTAAAAAATCGTTAGTACTAATAAGAGAATGTTGCAGGCAACTTTCTACTCTTCGAATTCAGTATGACTTCCAAACTAAGGAAGAAGAGATATATTTTTTTAAAGGACTTAAATGTTACTATTATTCTCAACTCTATTATCATCAGGATATTTTAGCAATAGAAGCGGGCATGCCTAATGGTGCTAAAAAATTAAAGCAAGTTTTTTTGAAGGAACACCTTCAAAAATTAAATGAGCATTTTTCTCACAATAGATTCCTGTATACATATCATCGAAGTGAAGGAACCGAAAGAGATTATCAATATTTTTCGCCGATAAGGAGGCATGATACCAAGTTTGATGATTATGGAAGAGAAATTTTCTGTGAAGATGACTATTCATGTATGTATGATTTTTTATATGCACGTGTTATGTCTAACGACCGATTAGAAAAATATCTGCATAAAGAAATAATGAAGTTGGAAGAAACGGAAATGCAACCCCAGGTCACTTCTAGCCTACATCGTAGTAAATTAGAATGGACCGAATCTAAAGCAGCTCTGGTTGAATTACTTTATGCGCTTTACTCTTCCAATTGTATTAACAATGGTAAAGTAGATATAAAGGAATTAATAGTTTCGGCCAAATATATATTTCCAAACATTGAGATTTCTGATCACTACAGAATCTACATTGACCTACAAAATAGAAAGAATAACAGGACTAAATTTATAGATACCTTAAAATCCTCACTTTCTGAACGACTAGATAGAGAAGAATAATATTTTAATAGTATCATTCTGTAACCCTCCCAAAATTTGGACAGTTGTAAAATAGATTTCTTCTTTTTTAAGTA
>CAYTGJ010000122.1:7927-14291 GCA_964437245.1 uncultured Chitinophagaceae bacterium | reverse complement strand
ATGTATGGGGATTTCCGGTCCGCTCGCTGGCTTTTCTGGCGCTGATGATCGGGTTCGCGATCAAGCTTCCGGCAGTTCCTTTTCATACCTGGTTGCCGGATGCCCACGTCGAAGCACCTACTCCGATCTCTGTGGTGCTGGCAGGAGTGTTGCTGAAGATAGGAGGGTATGGTATGATCCGGATCGCTTATTCCATTTTCCCGGATGGGGCCATTCAATTTGCTTATCTCATAGCCCTCGTGGGAGTGGTTTCCATTGCTTATGCAGGGTTCAATGCATTGGCAATGAAAGATCTTAAAAAGATGATCGCTTATTCTTCTGTCTCGCACATGGGATTCGTGTTGCTGGGAATGGCCTCGCTGACCGTAGAAGGAATGAATGGAGCCATGTATCAGATGTTCAGCCACGGTATTCTGGCGGCGATGCTGTTCCTTGTGGCAGGAGTGTTGTACGATCGTACCCATGACCGGATGATCGATAACTACAGAGGCTTAGCTGTAAAAATGCCGGTATATACTGCCATTGTGATCATTGCCTTCTTTGCCTCCTTTGGCTTACCGGGATTCTCCGGGTTTATAGCAGAACTATTCGTCCTGTTGGGGGCCTTTAATTCAAGCTTTCTCAATGGACTTCTTCCCAAATGGATGGCGATTGCTGCCACTTCCGGGATTTTACTGGGAGCAGTTTATTACCTCTGGACATTACAACGAATGTTTTTCGGTAAGTTCTGGATCCGTACAGGCATCACCTGGAAGGAAGGATTGTATGACCTTGATTTCAGGGAGCGTTTTATACTGTTCCCATTAGCGATTATGGCAGTAGTATTCGGTTTGTTTCCCCAGTTATTGCTGGATGTGTTTTCTACAGACTTGAAAGAGCTGGTCAATCATATCCTTTCCGTTCGGTCTTAGGTTGAAAGTATTCATACCCAGAATTTTGTATTTAAATCCGGAATTTTTATCTTAGTTATCAAATGGCAAACGAAACACCTAAAAAACCGATCAGGAGAGTTACTGTTCCGACAGTTCCCAAGGAGGTGCCGGCCAATGGTGACAAAAAGGAAAGTAATGCGAAGCGAAATACTTTGCTGGTTATTTTTTTCCTGGTGATCGCAGTGATCCTGTATCTTGTTATATTCCAGCGGCCGCTGCTCTCAAAATACTTCCCTGTTTTTTCCGGTAACGAAAAATCAGGAGTGGTGGTTTCCGATACTACTGCGATAAGCTCGGATACTCTCTCGGACGAAGAAGTCAATACGTTCCTTGGACAGCAAAATCCGAACGCTATAGTGTATCCTGAGGGAAGCCATTTTTACCTGGTGGCAGGTACTTTTATTTTTTATCCTTATGCAGAAAAATTCAGAGATAAAATGACCGGAGAGGGATACGAGGCCGGGATCGTTTCCAGCGGTACACCAAGACAGTTTCACCGGGTTTATATCCTGGCTTCCGAAGATCCTGCTGAAATAAGAGCCAAACGTGATGAACTGCGCAGTACTCACAATATGGATGTTTGGTTATATGCAGAATAAGTCAGTAGGTACAGGCGATCTTGGTTCTCTCACTGTTCTATCCTGTACTGTATGATTTTTAAGGGGAATATTTTATCCCTGATCCTGTCTCTGTCATTTTGTATCTTATAATTAATCTATCACCTACTGAAGTTAAGGAATATCTTAATCACTTCTATTTGTCTGGAAGCTGACAAATCCCTATTTTTGGACACCTTAACCAGGATGGATCGATTGAAAAATACGATCTTATTGGGTTTCCGGGCCACACGACAATCGAATATTATGGACAATACATGGCTGTATAAAATCATCATGCACCGCTTTTTTTTACCGGTAGCCTTTCTGATAAACTTCCTGATTCACTTTCCATTTATGAACACTCCTCCGCAAAGCGTTCATTTGTGGCGTCAGTGTAATACTCTTGCCGTAGCACGGAATTTTTATCTGGAAGATATGAATATCGCTCATACAAGGGTAGACAACCGCTTTGAGACGGATGGTATTACGGGAAGTCATTTTCCCGCCTACGAGTACGGGGTGGCTTTGTTATACAAGCTGTTTGGGGAGCAGTTCTGGGTGCACCGGTATTTTTCATTAATCATCTTCTATGCGGGGGGGATAGGACTGTTTTACCTGCTTTCTCTCCTCTTTGCCAACCGGCATATCCCGGTGATCGGCACATTTTCATATTTGTTTGCACCCGGTTTATTTTATCATCAGATCAATGCTCTGCCCGATATTCTCGCTTTGTCCAGTTCCATCTGGGGATTTTATTTCTTTGTTTACTGGTATACCCATCTTTTTGAAAAAAAGCATCAATCTGTATTATACTGGGCGGCGGCTACTTTTTGTACTACTTTGACCGGTATGACCAAGCTGCAGTACCTGGCCATCGGATTTCCGATCGTTGTTTATTTTATCCTTACCTTCCGTACTTATGGAAATTTGAAAGTACTGATCGGGTCCGGTTTGTATGGGCTTATATCTGTAGGGTTTTCTCTTTATTGGTATAAGAGAGCTGTTTTTATAATTAAGCAGTCAGGGCTGGCCGATTATGGACTGGAATTCAGGCCGGAGACAGATCTTTTGAAGGCGCTGGAAATTCTTGCCGGGAATATCTTTTCAGACCTTCCCGAAATGATCCTGAACTTTGCTTCTTTCGGATTGATGCTGATCGGGATATATTTCATTTTCAAACAGAAGGATTTTAAACAAAAATGGTTTCTGCCCTTTCTGATCTATGCGGGGGCGCTTATTTTGTATCATCTTATAGAGCTGCGCCAGATGGAGCACCACGGTTATTATACGATGCCCTATTATATAGTGCTGCTGGCGCTGGTAGGGTATGGAGGAGCCATGCTGATCAAAAAACAGCAATATGTATTGCTGATGGTATTTTTGCTGGCGCAGCCGGTGCTGGCTACGATCCGGATCCTTCCTACGCGCTGGCTTAGTCCTAAAAAAGGAGTTCCGGAAGTGTTGTACCAGAAAGAGACCCGGGAGGAAATTGAGCAGATAATTCCTCCTGAAGCGCTTACAATTGTAGGACCTGATATTTCCCATTGTATCCTTTTTTATTTTACTCATACCAGAGGGTTTGCGTTTGATGATCCGGCAGCGTTGACCGGACCGGATGCAAGCGGTGAAAAACAGATTGAAAATTATATCCGGAGAGGAGCGTCTTACCTGGTATTGAAGGAAGAAGGAGAGGAATCGGCAACGCATTTGCTCCCGTATGTTGAGACTGTTTTATTCAGGAAAGGGGATGTACTGGTGGCAAAACTGAAAAAGCCGGAGTAGATCAGGGGGGGGGCAGGTACATTTTCTGCTGTTTTTTGAATGAAAAGCATCCGGATTATTCCTACCTTCGTTCTGTAAAAGATCCTATACTACCATGAACATTCAGATTTTTCATTCCCCGGTGTACCATATTGTCATCGATGATTTTTTGCCGGCAGCAGAGAACAATGATATCTTTCAGCATTTTCAGCAATTGGAAGAAAAGTTTCAACCTTCCGGAATAGGTCATGGTCAGGAGATCAATAAAAATTATCGTTCTAACCTTAGCCTTAACATGGACCGTGAATATCAGCTTCCGGGAGAATTTGAGCCGGAAAAGATCACCGAATTCAGAGCTACTTCTCCTTTGCTGAAAATGCTGGATTCGCTGATGGCCGATGAGAAAATGCTTTCCTTCCTGGATGCGGCACCTTTCCCTTTGTGTGAGCTTCGTTATTGTGATTACTGGAGCACACAGGTAAGCCGTTACGGCCAGAAAGACCATTACCGGTGGCATTATGATTATATCCCGAACGATACCAGTCGTGTGGTTACGCTGATCTATTATGCACATGAGCTTCCCAAAGCATTTAAAGGAGGCGAGCTTTGCCTGTCCAACGGACTGCTTTGGGGAGAGGAGCTGGTAGGAGAGAGCGGTCGTGCGGTGATCGAACCAAAGAACAACCGTTTGGTTTTGTTTGACTCCCGTTTCCTTCATACGGTTCTGCCTACCGAAGCTCCGGAAGAGTTTTCCAAAGGACGTTTTTCGGTAAACGTTTGGATCGGAAAATACCAGGATGAATGGAATGGATAGGAGGTAAAAGAAGAAATTTATATCTGCCAAGGTAAAATACTCAAAACGAGGAGAGAATGACAGAACATTTAACGTTGGACTTGAAGTGATAGATCGCTGTGGCAGGGTCAATTTTTTACTTTAATGAAAGCGTTTTAGATTGCTGGTTATTAATTTTTTATGTTCGTATGATGGATGCTTTTTTAAATATTCTCATTTATTCAAAATGATATAATATCTTTGTTCTTTATTTTTTGAACCTCTATTTTTTATTTTTATGTCAAACTATCAACTGTTTAACTTTGCCTGGATTTCTGATTTTGATAATTCTATTCTTGAGCTATCGGAGTTAGCAATGAAGGAGGGAAACTGGGATTATAAACAGAACCCTACTCATAATTTCCCTATTTTACGGAATTATATATTTCACACATTCGCAAAAATTGAATCTGAGAAAAAAATACAATACGAAAATGATCATTGTATTTTTAACACGGGTCTGGTAACGGAAAACCAGGAAGAAGTTTTTGGGTATTTTCAGAAAAATCGAAAGCCGGGCTCTACCATCCCTTGGTTTTTTGTGGGATGGAGAAAAGCAAGCCATAGAGATCTGATGAAGTTTTCTACATTGCCAGAAGGGGCCAATTATTTCCATAATCCAAGTGATTTGATTTATGATGTCAGGTGTGAGTTAAGGATTAATGTGGATCATATAATATTGGATAATAAAAGTAGGTTTCCTCTTTCGTTAATAACAATGGATAATTATCAATTAGGAATTCTTATTCAGGGAACCACAAAAGATGCGGAAAAAAGGATCAAGAGAAATTATAAAACAGCCATTCCTCAGTTTTACAAGGGGAAGTTGCAACTTTTGCTTCCTATATGTTTATTATCCAAATCAAAGGCTGACCTGGCTTTAGTGGTTGAAAAAGAAAATGATATATACAGGGCTTCTACTTGTTTAACATTGGATATGGCCATCAATAATGCAAGGTTGATCGCCAAACCGGATGATGAATGGTTAAAACCTTAAATTTTATTTGCATAGTTAGAACGTATTCTATACCTTTGTGCTTATAGAACAATGTAAATCAAGATACATTTTTTGATAACAGAAAGATACAAGCATAGCTTTTAAAGGAAAGATTAAAAAAACTGATTATACGGCCCCGATATCTTCGGGGTTTTTTGTTTTATAGGTACTCATCACAGCCCTTGATTCCTCTGTCTGGTCGTCTTATTTTTATCTGATACAATACCCCAATACTAATTTAATCGGGGTACTTTACATCATCATTTCCATTCAATGAAAGCAAAGAGCTATTATCCAGCCGCCCGGGGCTAAACCTTTCAACATTCAGCCCCCCGCGATTTTATCTGTCAACATATTTCCCTAATTTTGCGCCCTGTTATAGTTAGTTAGCCTCATGGAAGCAATTAAAGAAACCAATTTCACATTTGCCGGTCAGACCGGGTTTTATAAAGGGAAAGTACGCGATGTTTATTCCTTCGGAGATAAACTTGCGGTGGTAGTAACCGACAGGATCTCTGCCTTTGACGTGGTCCTTCCGAAGGCAATCCCGTTTAAAGGACAGGTGCTGAACCAGATTGCCGCCAGGTTTCTGGCAGCTACTAAAGATATTGTGCCTAACTGGGTACTGACAGTACCTGATCCTAATGTGACCATCGGTAAAAAATGCGAACCGTTTGCAGTCGAGATGGTGATCCGTGGATACTTGGCAGGACATGCTGCCCGGGAATACAAAGCCGGGAAGAGAATTTTGTGTGGAGTATCTCTGCCGGAAGGGTTGAAGGAAAATGACAAACTCCCTCAGCCTGTCATTACACCTACTACAAAGGCGCATGAAGGACATGACGAAGATATTTCGAAAGAGGAGATCCTGAAAAGGGGGATTGTTTCCAAAGAAGACTACGAAAAGCTGGAAGCTTATACTCATGCCTTATACAAAAGAGGTACGGAAATGGCTGCTCGGCAAGGATTGATCCTCGTAGATACCAAATACGAATTTGGAAAAGCCGGCGAAGAAATTTATCTGATCGATGAAGTACATACCCCCGACTCTTCCCGTTACTTTTACATAGAAGGATACGAGGAGCGTCAGCAAAAAGGAGAGCCTCAGAAACAACTAAGCAAAGAATTTGTAAGGCAATGGCTGATCGAAAACGGGTTTCAGGGTAAGGAAGGGCAAAAAGTACCCGAAATGACTGCTGAGTTGGTGAAGAGCATTTCCGACCGGTATATTGAGCTTTATGAA
>CAYTGJ010000122.1:6236-7917 GCA_964437245.1 uncultured Chitinophagaceae bacterium | reverse complement strand
AGAGAAGTTTGTAAAAGGAGAGAGTCTTGAATTGCTTGGCAGGATCGAACAAAATGTGAAAAAAAGTTTAGATTAATGGAAATTTAGACTTAATTTGTACCTTACATTAATATCATAGAGTTTTAAAATGAAGTACTCCGTCGAAAAATCAGAGAAATACACTTTGCTGCAACTGAATGAGGAAAAACTTACCTCAATAGTGGCTCCGGAATTAAAATCGGAGCTGGTAAAACTGAATGCAGAAGGTGCTAAAAATATAATTCTGGATCTTAATGCAGTGAAGTATACCGACTCTTCCGGATTGAGCTCTATCTTAGTTGGAAACAGACTTTGTGAGAATGAAAAAGGTCTTTTTGTGATCGCTTCTCCTACTGAGCATGTCCTGAAACTGATCAAGATTTCTCAACTTGATACTGTTCTGACCATTTTGCCAACAGTGGAAGAATCCATTGATGCTGTCTTTATGAATGAAATCGAACAGAATCTGAAAGAAGACGGCGGAATTGAAGAATAATTGACATTCAACATAGGAAGGACCGGGTATATATCCGGTTTTTTTATTTGTACAAAAACTTTAAATTTAAAATCACCTTTTGCCAATAGAAGTTAAAATACTGGGAACCGGATCCGCTTCACCTGTCTTCAACAGACATCCATCCTCGCAGCTTCTGAATCTGAATAACAATCATTTCTTTCTCATCGATTGTGGGGAGTGTACTCAATTCCAAATGATGCGCTTTCGTGTATCACACGCCAAGATCACTCATATCTTTATTAGCCATTTGCACGGCGACCATTATTTGGGCTTGGTCGGACTGATCAGTTCCATGCAGCTCTGGGGACGAAAAAAAGAATTGTTTATTTACGGACCGAAAGGCCTATCCGAGATCATCACTGTACAAATGCAGTTTTCTGAAACGGTCATTAACTATGATCTGCATTTCAGAGAACTCAATACTACTGTTTCCGAAGTCATTATAGACGAGCCGGGGTATACGGTAGAGACGATTCCGCTTTCGCACCGGATCAATTGCTGTGGGTTTCTTTTTAAGGAAAAACCGAAAAAAAGAAGATTGATTCTCGAAAAAACACCGGCCTCTATTACTCCTTTGCAAAAAATAGCCTTGAAAAGGGGAGAGGATATTCAGGACGAAAAAGGAAATGTGTTGAAAAACGAAGACCTCACACTACCTCCGAAAAAAAGCTTGTCTTATGCCTATTGTTCAGATACGGCTTATCTGGAGTCTATAATTCCCATTATCAGGAAGGTTGATCTTCTTTTTCACGAAGCGACCTTTCACAGCGATATGGCTGCAAGGGCAAAAGAAACATTTCACTCTACTGCAGCACAGGCCGCCACCATTGCACAAAAGGCGGAAGTAGGACAGTTGATCATCGGTCACTTTTCAAGCCGTTACCGGGATTTACAGCCTCTTTTGGAAGAAGCTAAAAATATATTTCCGGATACCTTGCTTGCCGAAGAAGGTAAGAGTTATGCTGTAAACGAATAAGCAACCATGGTGGGAACCCCTGAAATTCCGAAAGATAAAAAACAGCATTTGTATATTGTGCTTTGTGCCTTTTTTCTCACAAATGCCCTGTTAGCAGAAATGATCGGTACAAAGTTATTTTCTGTAGAAACAACTCTGGGATTGTCTCCTGCCAATCTCCAGTTATGGGA
>CAYTGJ010000122.1:0-6226 GCA_964437245.1 uncultured Chitinophagaceae bacterium | reverse complement strand
TCCGATGAGTTTTAATATGACTGCAGGGGTGATTTTGTGGCCCTTTGTATTTATCCTGACCGATATTATCAATGAATATTTTGGCAAAGAAGGCGTTAAGAAGATCAGTTATATAACAGCGGGACTGATCAGTTATGCTTTTTTTATGATCTGGATCGCAATTCAGTTGTCCCCATCGACCTATTGGATGGAAATAAACAGCAAGGATGAGCAGGGGAATTTTTTTAACATCGATTATGCGTATTCTGCTATTCTCGGACAGGGCCTGAATATTATCATCGCTTCTCTTTTCGCATTTCTGGTTGGTCAGATCCTGGATGCCTATCTGTTTGAATACATCAAGAGAAAAACCGGTGATAAATATCTATGGATGCGTTCTACGGGTTCTACTTTTTTCTCACAGTTGATCGATAGTTTTCTTGTCCTGTTTATCGCTTTTTATTTTATGCCGCTTCCTGAAAAAAAATGGTCCCTGGCACTTGTTTTCTCTGTCGGTATAATTAATTATATTTATAAACTTGCGATGGCCGTTTTGCTGACTCCTTTGATCTATCTGGCTCATGCACTGATAGACCGGTACCTGGACAGGAAAAAGATAGAAGCCTGAAGTCTGTATTGTAAATGTTTGAGATAAAGCCCTTATCCTTAAAATATACGTTTGTTTGTCCCGATTGCAATTGCAAATTCGGTCAGCCCTCTGAGCTGATTTTTATGGGGACTAATCTTGTAGCTGACTGTATATGCGAATGTTGTGAAAACCGGTACTTCCATACAGTGCCTACAGGGCATGCCGTCCTGTTTCCCGTAGCTTTTTCACAAAAAACGGAAAAAGCACGGTATGATGAAAAACTCGCTACCTGGTTTGCCCGTCCGTTGATCGATGCGGTGCGAAAGAACCGTACCGTAGAGAGACCAGTGTCGGTAAAGAAACTCCGGTCATTCCGGGAGGTCATTCTGCTGAATTGCCTGGACAGTTGTTATGGACATGTGTTTTTAAAACTACTCAACGCTCAGCAGTATCTCAGAAAATATCCGGCGAGAGGCCTGGTAATCCTGCTTCCTGAAAATTTTGAATGGCTGGTTCCGGAAGGAGTAGCAGAAGTGTGGATAGTAAAAGCGAAATTGAGTGATTTTAATAATCGTATTTCGAACCTGGATTTCAGGGTGAAGGAAGAACTGGAACGCTTTGATATTGTTTGGGTAAGTGAGGTTCCCATTCATCCGGATATTCATGAGATCGGGTGGAAGGAGTTTTTGAAAACGGAAAAATTCAACCTTAACGATTTTGAAACAGGTCCGGCCAGGATTACTTTTATTTTAAGAGAAGATCGTTTCTGGTTGAACAACCGGCTGGATGATTTGTTGCTAAAATGGAGCATCAGTAAAGGATGGCTTCGGACATTTCGACGCTATTTTGTAGCAAAACAAAATAAACATATACGGAAACTCGCCGCAGAAATTCACAAACGATCGGAACGTAAGGTGGAGATGTATGCAGCCGGTTTGGGACAAACCGGACAGCTGGGGCCTTTGATCCAGGACCGGAGGAAAAAAACAATTGATGAAACAATTGAAAAAGAATGGTGTGACCTTTATGCAGACTCTCATCTGGTGATTGGGATCCATGGGTCCAATATGCTTATCCCTACAGCGCTTTCGGCAGGGTTTATAGAACTTCTTCCCCGTCATAAAATTTATAATCTTACGGAAGATATTGCGATGGCTCACCGCGGGCGGTATATGCAATTCCTGGGAAGATACCTGGATGAGTTTTCTTCGGTCAGTCTGGTGGCAGAGCATGCGGTTTCCCTGATCAACTGGTTTCCTTTTCTGAAAAAAAATACCGAAGCAGAAGTATGAAATTCACTAAATGTTTTTTCTCTTCTGCTTCGGAGCGTTTTATGATTTATTCGGGAGCTACTGTTTTAGTATCCCAATATTTGTAGCATACTTTCTTTCGTTTGCTCTTCAGCAAATAGGCGAGTAGAAACGACCCCGTTTTCATCCTTGTCAATCAATACATGTTTGGGCGCAGGGATCAGGCAATGCTGGATCCCTCCGTATCCACCCAGTGACTCCTGGTAAGCTCCGGTGTGAAAGAAACCGATATACAGTTTTTCCTCTTTGGGAGGATCCGGGAGAAACACCATGTTGACGTGTGCCTCTGAATTGTAGTAATCCTGGCTGTCGCAGGTAATGCCTCCTACTTTTGCTTTTTGATAGGATTTGTCCCACTGGTTAAGCGCCAGCAAAATATATTTCTGGTTTAGCCCCCACACATCCGGAAGTGTCGTGATGAAAGAACTGTCGATCATGAACCATTCCTCTTTATCGTTCTGTAGCTTGGTTCCCATTACAGAGTAGAGGGCTGCACCGCTTTCCCCTACGGTAAAACTTCCGAATTCCGAAAAGATATTAGGAACCGGAACATTCATTTCATTACATATTTTCTTGATGTTTTTTACGATCTGATCAGACATATAAGCATAGTCATAATCGAAGTGTATAGACGTTTTGATCGGCCAGCCGCCGCCTATATCAATGCTGTCCAGTGTAGGACAGATCTTTTTTAATTCACAGTATTTGTATACAAATCTTCTTAGTTCACCCCAGTAATAAGTAGTATCTTTAATTCCGGAGTTTACAAAAACGTGTAGCATTTTCAAATCAAACTTCGGATTGTTTTCGATCTTGGTTTGGTAGAGGGAGATCACATCGTTGTACCGCACTCCAAGGCGGGAGGTGTAAAATTCAAATTTCGGATCTTCGTCTGCTGCAATGCGGATCCCTACTTTACATCGCCCTTTTACATTTTTCTCGTATTCGTCGATCTCTTCCAGGTTGTCCAGGATAGGAATACAATTTTCAAATCCATCGTTGATCAGTTCGGAAACGTAGTTCGTGTATTCCTCTTTCTTATATCCGTTGCAGATGACATAGGTCTGTTTGGTCAGCTTGCCTTTTTCATGTAGTTTTCTTACGATCGGAATGTCAAAAGCAGAAGACGTTTCAATGTTGATATTGTTTTTCATCGCTTCTTCCAATACGAAACTGAAATGAGAGGATTTGGTACAATAGCAGTATACGTATTCTCCGTTATAGTCATTTTTCTGAATGGCTTCGTTGAAAAGCCTTTTGGCCTTCTGGATCTGTGAGCCGATCTTGGGCAGATAGGTTATTTTGACAGGAGTACCATATTCCCGGACGATGTCCATGGTAGATATTCCGTTGAAGTACAGTTCATTATTTTCTACCTTAAACTCTTCTGTGGGGAAGAAAAAGGTCTGCTCGATCAGGTCTCTGTATTTGTCCATCTTAGTTTTAAATCAATGTGCAATATTGCCATAAAATTACAATCTTTGCAACGCCAAAAGGAAAAGTTTAACATAATTTTATAGTCCGTTTCCGAAGGTTAATGTTCTGGAAAACAGAACTAAAGATGGGAGGCGGGCAAACATTCAAAATGAATATTGAAAATATACTTAAAACGGGCCTGGCAGAAGGCCTGAATTCGCTTTTTGCTACGGCGGTAACTCCCGCAGAGATCATCCTTCAGACAACTAAAAAGGAGTTTGAAGGGACCTATACATTTACCACCTTCGCCTTTACCCGGTTTACCAAACTATCCCCTGAAGAAACAGGAAAGAAGTTGGGGGATTATCTTCTGGCCAATTCAGACGTAGTGGCTGGTTTCAATGTTGTAAAAGGCTTTCTTAACCTGGTGATCGCGGAAACGGCCTGGGCAAAGTTGTTTCAGCAGACGATCTCAAAAGATAATTTTGGTGTGTTTGCACCCAACGGTCAGAAGGTGATGGTAGAATATTCATCTCCGAATACGAATAAACCTTTGCACCTTGGACACCTTCGTAATAATTTTCTGGGTTATTCCGTGTCTGAAATACTGAAAGCCTATGGATATGAAGTGGTAAAAGCCAACCTGATCAACGACCGCGGGATCCATATCTGTAAATCCATGCTGGCCTATCAGAAATCCGGGAAAGGGGAAACTCCGGAATCGTCCGGTCTGAAAGGAGATCACCTGGTGGGAAAATACTATGTGGAGTTTGATAAAATGCTGAAAGCGCAAGCTGCTCAGATGAAGGAACAAGGACTGAGCGAGGAGGTGATCGAGAAGCAGAATCCTGCTCTGCTGGAGGCACAGGAAATGCTCCGGAAGTGGGAACAGGGAGATCCGGAAGTGGTGGCGCTCTGGAAGAAGATGAACGAATGGGTATACGGAGGCTTCAACGCTACCTATAAAATGATCGGAGTGGACTTTGATAAATTCTACTATGAATCCGATACTTATCTGCTGGGGAAGGAAATTGTGGAAGAAGGCTTGCGCAAGGAAGTATTTTTCAAAAAAGATACCGGAGCTGTATGGGTAGATCTTACTCCGGATGGCCTGGACGAAAAACTTTTGCTGCGTGCCGATGGTACTTCGGTATACATTACCCAGGACCTTGGTACAGCGGAACTGAAGTATAAGGAATTTGGCTCTGATAAATCCATATATGTGGTGGGCAACGAGCAGGATTATCATTTTAATGTATTGAAACTGATCCTGAAAAAACTGGGGAAATCTTATGCCGAAGGTATTTACCATTTGTCTTACGGAATGGTGGATCTCCCTTCGGGTAAAATGAAATCCCGTGAAGGAACTGTGGTAGATGCCGACGATCTGGTAAACGATATGATCGAAGAGGCTAAAACAGAAACGGTGAAGCATGGGAAAACCGATGGATTTACTGAGGAGGAAGGAGCAACGCTTTACCGTCAGCTTGGATTGGGAGCCTTGAAATACTACCTGCTGCGGGTGGATCCTAAAAAACGGATGATGTTCAATCCTGCCGAATCCATTCAATTGAACGGGGATACAGGTCCTTATATTCAGTATATGCATGCACGGAGCCGTTCGGTGATGCGCAAAGTGGAAGAGCAGGGAATTGATTATTCGGCAAGTGCTTATGCGTCCTACACCGCTTTGCAGCCTTCGGAGATTGACCTGATCACGGCTCTTAATAAATATCCTGCGGCGATAAAAGAAGCAGCAGAACAATATTCTCCTGCGGTGATTTCTCAGTATTGCATTGACCTGGCCCGTGAGTTCAACCGTTTTTATAATGAGCTTCCTATACTGAAAGAAGAAAACCCGGCCGCCAAGGCATTCCGTCTGGCGCTGACCGATACGACCGGTAAAGTGATCAGGAAATCCATGCTTCTGCTGGGAGTGGAAGTGCCTGAAAAAATGTAGGATATAAACCTTTGGGAAGCCGGTCTGCCAGTAAAATAGAGGACCGGCTTCCTGATTTTTTACGTAAGAAGCAGGAATGGGTACGACTACGATTTCTGTAATGCCCTTCCCCGGAACCGTCCATCTTGACCTTGATATCATCTTAAAATTAATTCCGGACAACTGGTAATACTTTGGTGGGAAACTAAATTTTCCTGTCCTCATCCGGCGGATATTTTTTAGTATATTCGTGGTACAATTAGAGACAATGATGGATAAATCTACTGCTCAGGCAAGAATTCAGGAGCTTACAGAAAAAATCAATTATTACAATAATGAGTATTACCAAAACAGTGTTTCGGTAATTTCCGATTATGATTTTGATCAGTTGCTTACAGAGCTGGTCAAGCTGGAAAATGAGTTCCCGGAATTTAAAAAAGAAGATTCTCCTTCTCAACGGGTAGGGGGGACGATCACCAAATCTTTTCCTACAGTAGTACACAAACGTCCGATGCTTTCGCTCGGAAATACTTATTCGGAAGAAGATCTTACGGATTTTGACAACCGCGTGCGCAAAGAGATCGGAGATCAGTTTGAGTATGTATGTGAACTGAAGTTTGACGGAGTAGCGTTGAGCCTTCTCTATGAAAACGGAGTCCTGAAGACCGCAGTGACCCGCGGCGATGGCCAGCGCGGCGATGATATTACGATCAATGCTAAAACGATCCGCTCGATCCCGTTAAAGATCAATGCTCCGGATATCCCCGCCGAATTTGAGGTAAGAGGAGAAGTGTTTTTACCACTGGAAGTTTTTGAAGCGATCAACAAAGAGAAAGAAGATATTGGAGAACCCTTGCTCGCCAATCCCAGAAATGCCGCTTCCGGTACCATTAAGATGCAGGACTCTTCTGTAGTTGCCAAGCGAAAACTGGATTGCTACCTGTACTCTCTGCTGGCCGATACTCCGCTGGCCCCTACGCATTCAGGGTCCGT
>CAYTGJ010000121.1:0-14426 GCA_964437245.1 uncultured Chitinophagaceae bacterium | reverse complement strand
CAGGGCTGGGAGAAATACCGTGAACAGGTATTGGCCCGTCAGAAAAAAGCAGGGATCGTTCCACAGAATACCGTACTACCACCTCTTAACACCGGGATCAAGCCCTGGCAAACCCTTTCTGCAGAAGAGAAGAAAGTATTTGCAAGATTTATGGAAGCCTATGCCGGATTCCTTTCACACACCGACTACGAGATCGGTCGCCTGGTAACCTATCTGAAAACGATCAATCAACTGGACAATACGCTGATTGTGGTCATGGTCGGTGACAACGGAGCCAGCAAAGAAGGAGGATTGACAGGGAATGTAAATGGTATAAACGAATATATTACCGGAAGCCTGTTTGAAGAAAAATACGAGGATCAGATCAAGAACATTTCAAAAGTATACGACGAAATCGGCAGCGGGCACACCAGCATCAATTATCCACAGGGATGGGCTATGGCCGCTAATACTCCTTTCCGGTATCTCAAGCAAGACGCTAACTCCGAAGGAGGTACACGTAATCCGCTCATTATTTTCTATCCGAAGGGAATAAAGGATAAAGGAGGAATACGTACTCAATATTCCCATATCAACAGCGTACTTCCTACTACCATAGAACTGACCGGTACAACAATCCCGGAAGCGATCAACGGATACAAACAGGACAGCCTGGAAGGCACCAGCCTCGCCTATACCATTCACGATCCAAAAGCGGCCAACCGTCACCGCATACAATACTATGAAGTATACGGTTCCAGGGCGATCTACAAAGACGGATGGAAAGCCGGTGTATACCATAAAAGAGGAGAGGTATTCACCAACGACAAATGGGAGCTTTATAACCTGAACGAGGATTTTAACGAACGCACTAACCTGGCCGCTAAAAATCCTGCCCAGCTGAAAGAACTGGAAGAACTATTCGATAGCGAAGCCGCTAAGTACAACATTTATCCGTTACTGGGCGATACTACATCCAGAGGCACGGCAGCGATCAAAAACAATTTCGGCAGCCGTAAAGAAATCGTTCTGTACCCTGGCATATGGCAGATCAATACCAGCGGCGCTCCTCCTCTGGCCCTCAGAAGTTTCAGCATCACGGCCGATGCCGACCTCACCAATACTTCGGAAGGGGTACTCCTCGCTACCGGCGGAAGATTCAACGGGTTCAGTTTTTTCATCAAAAATGGGAAACTCCAGATCACCCATAACAGTAACAAAACCTTCACTCACCTGGAGTCTTCCCAGCCTCTTCCTGCAGGGAAAGCCGCCCTACGGTATGAGTTGAATTATGTACCTGCCCAAAAACTCTCCGACCCGGCCGGAACAGAAGCTTTGTTTGTAAACGGAATAAAGGTAGCCGAACGAACCATTACGAAACTGGAAGCATTGATAAGCCCTTACGACGAAGGACTCGATGTAGGACAAGACCTCCTCTCTCCCGTTTCAGACAGATACGAAGGTTCTTTCCCTTTTACAGGAAAGCTTCACAAGATTACGATCAATTATAAATAGATAGAATAGTAAAGAATATGAGAAAAATAATTTCTAAAAATACTTTCCTGAAACGATCAGAAAAAATAGCCCTCAACTATTTGGTATCAGGGTTATTGCTTTCCTCCTATACAGCTTCTGCACAATACGATCCCCTGCCTCAATGGAAAGGGAAAACAGGAAAAACGCTTTCCGAATCACAACCTTATAAAGCCGATCCTGTGGTAAAAGCAGAAAAAGGAGCGCCCAACGTAGTATGGATCCTGCTGGACGACGTTGGCTACGGTTCCATTTCTTCTTTCGGAGGGTTGATCAATACTCCGAATTTTGACAACCTCGCCAATAACGGCCTACGGTATACCAACTTTCACACGACTGCTATATGTTCGCCTACCCGGGCAGCCCTGATGACCGGACGGAATCATCATTCGGTACACATGGGATTGTTTCCGGAAACAGCCATTGACTTTCCGGGATACGATGCCAGGATCCCTTTTGAAAAAGGAACGATTGCAGAGGTTTTGAGAGAAAACGGCTACAACACCTATGCCGTAGGGAAATGGCATCTGACCCCCGTGGCAGAAGTAACGGAAGCAGGTCCTTTC
Source organism: uncultured Chitinophagaceae bacterium (assembly GCA_964437245.1). Classification (GTDB taxonomy): domain Bacteria; phylum Bacteroidota; class Bacteroidia; order Cytophagales; family Cytophagaceae; genus JANYCO01. The sequence continues at coordinate 12,348 of CAYTGJ010000121.1, read as the reverse complement.
AACCGCTGGCCGACAGGACGGGGATTTGATCATTACTATGGATTCCTTTACGGAGAAACCGATCAGTATACACCGCAACTGGTAGAAAACAATTCTCATGTAGAAACGGATACGAAAGGAAAACACTTTACCACCCTGATCACAGACAAAGCGATCAAATACATCAGCAATCAGAAATCCGTAGCGCCGGAAAAACCTTTTTTCCTTTACGTTGCCCCGGGAGCGGCACACGCCCCGCACCAGGTAGACCAGGTATGGCTAAACAAATACAAAGGAAAATTTGACAAAGGATGGGATCACTACAGAGCAGAAGTACTCGCCCGTCAGAAAAAACTAGGCATTGTTCCCGAACAGGTAACATTACCTCCCCGTAACCAGGGCATCCCTGCCTGGGAATCACTTTCTGCGGATGAGCAGAAAGTATATGCCCGGTTCTTTGAAGCCTATGCCGCCTTCCTCGAACATACCGACTATGAAATAGGACGCCTGATCAGTCATCTCAAACAACTGGATCAGTTTGACAATACGATTATCGTCCTGATGGTAGGCGACAACGGTGCCAGCAAGGAAGGAACAGAGTCAGGTATTGCCAACGGCTATATCCGTACACTCGACAAAAAAGAACAACTACAGGAGCTGGTCAAAAACATCGACAAGATCGGGACCTCAAGAGCCATCGCTAATTTCCCGCTGGGATGGGCCAATGCGGCCAATACCCCTTTCCGCTACCTGAAGCAGGATGCCAACTCTGAAGGAGGAACCCGAAATCCGCTCATCATTCACTATCCGGACGGGATCAAAGACAAAGGAGGAATACGTACACAGTATTCCCATATCAACAGTATCTGGCCCACTACCGTGGACCTCACCGGATCCAGGATCCCTCAGCAGATCAATGGCTATCCGCAGCATCCTGCCGAAGGAACCAGTCTTGCCTACACGATCGACGATGCCCAGGCACCGTCAAGACATACGGTACAATATTATGAGATCACCGGGTCCAGGTCCGTATACAAGGATGGATGGAAAGCCGGAACCTATCATAAGCAAGGAGATCCTTTCGAGAAAGATCAATGGGAGCTATACAACCTCACGGAAGATTTCAACGAACAGAACGATCTCGCAGCCAAACACCCGGACAAGTTGAAAGAGCTTCAGGATATCTTCGACCAGGAAGCGAAAAAATACAATGTATATCCGCTGAAGGACTGGACTTCCTCTTCCTTCGGACTGGACAGAGCAAGTGCCTATGCAGGTCAGACAAAGATCGTGTTGTACCCGGAGCTTTCACACACCTTCGCTCTTACAGGACCGGTACTCCGTCAACGCTCTTTCTCTATCACCGCCGATGCTGAGATCACGGCCAAAACGAACGAAGGAGTACTGTATGCCATAGGAGGCCGTTTCGGAGGACTAAGTTTCTTTGTAAAAGACGGAAAGCTACAGGTGGCCAACAATTTCGGAGGAAAGATCACCCATCTGGAATCCAATCGTCCTCTGACACCCGGGAAAGTAACACTCCGGCTGGATGTACAATACACTGCTCCCAGAGCTAATGCAAATCTTTTTGACAACACAGGCCTCAACGAGATTGCCGGAACAGAAACTTTGTACATCAACGATGTAAAAGTCGCAGAAAAGAAAATATTAAAAGGAGAATCCACCAATATAAGTGGGTACGATGAAGGATATGATATAGGAAGAGATCAGGTAAGTCCGGTTTCCGACCGCTATGCTTCCCCATACAACTTTACAGGAAAGCTGCACTCCGTAACCATTGATTTAAAATAGACAACCAAAACAAGAGACTTATGAACAAAAACATTTTACGGGCAGCAGTCATCGCATGTTTTGCACTGCTTTCATTTAACATCCAAAAAGATACTACCTATAAAGTAGATGCTCAGAAAAGTAGCCTGGTATGGACCGGAAAAAAAGTAACCGGTGAGCATACTGGTACGATCCCTCTTCATTCAGGATCAATCCTGTCCGATCTTAAAAACATTAAAGGAGGTACTTTTGAGTTCAATGTAGCAGGTCTCACCGTAACCGACATTACGGATCAGGACGTCAATACCAAACTGGTCAATCATTTAAAAAATGATGACTTCTTTTCGACGGATAAATATCCACTGGCAAAATTTGTGATCCTTTCCGCCGAGCAAAAAGACGGCGACAATTATGTCATAAACGGGAACCTCACGATCAAAGGGATCACCCATCCGATCAGTTTTCCTGCGGTGGTCAAAATTGACTCCAAAACACTTACCGCAACCGGTAAGATTACAGTAAACAGAGCAAAATACGACATCCGGTTCAGATCTTCCAGTTTTTTTGAAAACCTGGGCGATAAAGCGATCTACGATGATTTCACACTGGATATAAACCTTATAAGCCGAATATAATTTATCTGTAAAGACAACTAAACGTTTAGAAAGCACTACCATCATGAAAAAAAACAAATTGATTTTTGCAGGAATAGCAGCAGGTGCCTTCCTTCTATTGCTTACCGGAATTTCAGCTTTCAATACTAAACACGAAGAGACGGTACAAAACAACAAGCGTCCCAACGTCATTGTAATCCTTACGGACGATCTGGGGTACAGCGACCTCTCTTCTTACGGAGGAAAAACACCGACTCCCCACATCGATGCCCTCGGCAAAGAAGGGGTACGGTTTACCCAGGCCTACTCCTCTGCTCCTATCTGCTCCCCATCACGCGCCGGTGTAGTGACCGGACGATACCAGCAGCGGTTCGGAGCAGAGTTTCTGGTAGGCTCCTTCAGCGCACTGGCACAATTAAGTCCTGATTCGCTCGCAAAAACAAAAAAGGCATTTGAAAAACTGGGAGCACAACTGGAAGAAGGAATAGACTATACTCAATACAATACGATCCGGCAGGGATTGCCTCTTTCGGAAGAAACGATTGCCGAGCTTTTCAAAAAGAACGGATACAAAACCGGGATCGTGGGGAAATGGCATTTAGGCGAGCATGAAGAATTTCTACCGGAAGAACGCGGTTTTGAAACCAGTTACGGTTTTCTTGGCGGACAAACTATCTATGCTTCCGAAAACGATCCTAAAATCATCAGCAAGAGAAAAACACCGCTGGTAGACCGGGGAGACTGGACCAAACGATCCGGAGCCGGACAGATCCGGAATGGAAAAACAATCGTAGAAGAAAAAGAATACCTTACATTCCGCCTGGCAGACGAAGCGGAAAAATACATAGAGCAGAACAAAAACAATCCGTTCCTGCTGTATCTTCCATTCAATGCACCTCATACTCCTTTTCAGGCTCCTAAGTCATACTACGACAAATTCAAGCATGAACCGGATTCGGCCAAACGTATATACGCCGCTATGATCTCTGCACTGGACGATGCTGTAGGAAGAGTTACCGCCAAACTAAAACAGCTTAACCTGGATCAGAATACCATTATCGTATTCAGCAGCGACAACGGCGGAGCTACCTATACCAAAGCCGTTTCAAATGCCCCGCTCAGAGGAGGAAAACTCTCTCACTTTGAAGGAGGGTATAGCGTTCCTTTCTTTATCAAATACCCGGCAGCGATCAAGCCGGGGCAAACCGTGCATACACCAATATCCAACCTGGACATTCTGCCTACCGTAGCAGCAGCAGCAGGAATAAAGAGCAATGTAAAATACGACGGAGTAGACCTTATCCCCTATCTGAACAATGCTTCTGCCGGAAAAAAACCTCATGAAGTACTCTTCTGGAGAAACGGTTATTCCAAAGCTGTCCGTAAAGGCGACTGGAAACTGTACATCAATGAGCGTAACAACAAGACGCTGTTATTCGACCTGTCCAAAGACCGAAGCGAAAAGCTGGATTACTCTGCCGCAAAACCTGAGAAAGTAAAAGAGCTGAAAGACGCACTGGACAAATGGGAGAAAGAAGTCGGGAAACCTTCCTGGCCCAACCTCATCAATTCCAATTTTGATGTAAACCTGGATGGAGAGTTATATTATTTTCCAATCTAATTCCCTGAAAAACATCTTCCGGCTGTTTCCTGAAAATCGGAACAGCCGGAAGATCAAAATATCAAATTCAAAAGAAACCCCGTCACATGAAAACAAGAACGAAGATCATCTTTGTACTCATTGTCATACTCGCCGCCTGGATCACCTGGCTTTTGTGGCCCTATACCAGCCACGAATGGGACATTGTGCTGAACCAGGAAAAAAGAAAAGCCAAAGAGAAATTTTTATCCGGACAGTCCTCCTCCGATAGCGTTCCGAACAAGCCCAACATCATCGTGCTGTTCGTAGACGATCTTGGCAAAACGGATATTCCGCTATATGGCAATAAGATCGTCCGTACACCCGAGCTGGATCTTCTTGCTTCCGAAGGAGTAGTACTGGAAGAAGGCTATGTCTCAGCTCCTATCTGTAGCCCTTCCCGTGCGGGACTTCTTACCGGACGTTATCAGCAACGGTTCGGGTACGAACATCAGCCCGTCAACCGCTATGTCCGGAACCGTTTTCAACGCTGGCTGGTCAATACTTTTGTAGATCTGCAGGAACTGGAATTTGCCGCCCTGAATAAAGTTCCTGCACAGGAATCTGTCGAACTTCAGGGACTCCCTCCGGAAGAGATCACGCTTGCTGACCTTCTCAGGAAAAACGGTTATAAAACTGCCATCACCGGAAAATGGCACCTGGGCTTTGGCGATATTTTCCAGCCACTCAACAGAGGTTTCGACTATCACTATGGTTTTTACGAAGCCTATTCCTGGTTTGCAGATACCACCAATCCGGACATCGTAAATGCCCGGTCCAGAGGGATCATGGATGCTCATTTATGGGACAACGGTCGCAAAGGAGGCGCACAAATCAGACGGGGAAATGAAATCATTGATGAGAAAGAATACCTGACCGACAAGATCGCCGAAGAAGCGGTTCAATACATTGAAAAAAACAAAGACAACCCTTTCTTTCTCTATGTACCGTTCAACGCTCCGCATACACCGCTTCAGGCATTAAAAAGCGATGTAGCAAAATACGAAGCATTGGGCGTAACCGACAAACGAAAAGCGGTATACTATGCCATGATCTCGCGGCTCGACAGTGCGATCGGAACGATCCATAAAAAAGTAAAAGAACTCGGGCTGGAAGAAAACACACTGATCGTCTTCCTGAGCGACAACGGAGGCGCCACGTATACTGACGTAACAGACAACGCTCCTCTGAAAGGCGGAAAGATGTCTTTCTATGAAGGCGGGGTCAACGTTCCTTTCCTCTTCAAATGGAAAGGGAAAATTGCTCCGGGCTCTGTTTATCACAAACCTGTTTCTTCGCTCGATATTTTCAGTACCGCCGCTGCAATTGCCAATGCATCCCTTCCTCAAGACAGGCTTTACGACGGGGTAAATCTTATTCCTTACCTGACCGGGAAAGATACAAGTGCCCCCCACCAGGCTTTATACTGGCGTTCCGGATCCAACAAAGCCATCCGAAAAGGAGACTGGAAACTGGTTTTGAACGAACACGATCAGGTCACGGCTTTATATCATTTAGCCTCTGATAAAAACGAAACGAACAACCTGGCCGGAAAAGAAACGAAAAAAGTGGAAGAACTGAAAAAGGAGCTCTCGGTCTGGGAACAAACCCTGGAAAGGCCCAGATGGCCAAGCTCCGGCTACTTCCGGTTTACCTTCGACGGAAAACCAGACCGGTATACGTTATAACGAATCATCTTACAAACGCAAAAGAACTTATCTGAAAATGAAAAAAAACAACTGGAAACAGAACACTGTATATTTGTCCATTGCTTTAGGAGTCATTCTTTCCGGGAGCACTACCTCCTGCACTTCCGACCAGACTTCCGGACAACCGGATAAAAAGCCGAACATCATTGTGATCCTTGCCGACGATCTCGGTTCGCACGATCTTTCCATCTACGGAAACGAAGAGATCCCAACGCCTCATATTGATGCCATCGGGAAAGAAGGAGTTACCTTCCTTCAGGGATACTCTACCGCTCCGATCTGTTCACCTTCCCGGTCAGCCCTCATTACCGGACGCTATCAGCAACGGTTCGGAGCAGAATACCTTGCCTCGGGTTCTTATGGAAATTATAATTTCACTCCGCAGCAACTTTCAGCTCCCGGCTCCATTTATGAAAAAGACGGTGCTTTTGACAGTACTTTTGTACAAGGCCTCCCGACCAGTGAAATCACACTGGCCGAGTTTCTGAAAGGAGCAGGATATGCTACCGGGATCATAGGGAAATGGCACATGGGGCAGGAAGAGCCACTACTGCCTGAAAGCAGAGGATTTGATTACCACTATGGTTTCTATGCAGGTGCCACTCTTTACAACGACACCCTGAGCCCCAATTTTGTACACGCTACCTTACCATGGGTTCCCAGCGACATCGCCTCCTGGCATAGAAAAGGCGGCCGTGCCATCTACCGCAGCAAAGAAGTAATCGAAGAGAAAGAATACCTCACTTCAAAGCTTGCCCTGGAGGCCACACAGTTTATCGAGCAGCACAAAGAAAATCCGTTCTTCCTGTATTTGCCATTTAATGCCCCTCATACTCCTTTACAGGCTCCTAAATCGTACTACGACAAATTCCCCGAAGTAAAAGATCATCCCAAGAGAGTATATTATGCGATGATCGCTGCCCTGGACGATGCTGTAGGACAAGTAACGTCCAAGCTAAAAGAGTTAGGACTGGATGACAATACGCTGATCGTTTTCGTAAGCGACAACGGAGGTGCCACCTACACAAGAGTAGCCAACAACGATCCGCTTCGTTCCGGCAAACTAAGTCAGTTTGAAGGAGGGATCAGAGTCCCTTACCTGATACGCTATACAGGAAAAATTCCGGCAGGAGGAAAATACGAACTTCCGGTCAGCACCCTCGACATTTTTAGCACTGTAGCCGCCGCTACCGGTACTCCTCTTCCAACAGAAAAAGAATATGACGGGGTAAACCTCATTCCTTACCTGACAGGAGAGAACAAAGAAGCTCCTCACGAAACACTTTTCTGGAGAAACGGATATGTAAAAGCTGCCCGGAAAGGGAACTGGAAATTGCAGATCAATACCGGTTATAACGGGAACAAGATATACCTGTTTGATTTGGCAAACGATCCTTCCGAAACTACGAACCTTGCTTCCCAAAATCCTGAAAAACTTGCAGAGCTGAAACAAGCGCTGGAAGACTGGGAGAAAAAAACCAGGGAACCGCTCTGGAAATATTTCAGAAGCTATAAGATCGACGCAGGACAAGGTGACTCTTTATATTTCCCATTATAAAAAAGCGACTAAAATTTTATTACATCATGACAGAACAAAGCAAAACTACCAACAACAAAAAATTACTGACTGCCGCACTGATCGCAGGAGGTATAGGAGCCGTCCTGGGAGGATTGTTCTTTTTAAACAAAAAAACCGATCCGGCCGAGGTGGCCGCTACACAGCCCAATGTCATCATTATTTATGCTGATGACCTGGGCTGGACAGAATTATCCTCGTACGGAAATACCAAAGTCAGCACCCCCAACATAGACGCATTGGCGACGGAGGGTGTACGGTTTACCCAGGCCTATTCTTCCGCTCCTATCTGCAGTCCTTCGCGGGCAGGTCTGATTACCGGCCGGTACCAGCAACGCTTCGGATTCGAATTCCTGGTTCCTTCCGAAGTCAATGCTCCTATTACGGACGCTGCTTTGCTGGAAACGATCCGCAAAGCTTCCCTCGAACGGAAAGAACTGGCAGAGACCGCTATCGACGAAGAAGCTTATAAAAAAATACACAAAGGACTTCCTGTAGAAGAGATCACTATAGGAAAGCTATTCAAAGATGCTGGATACGCTACCGGAGCCATCGGAAAATGGCATGTGGGAGAACTGGAAGAATTTCAGCCGCAGAACAGAGGCTTTGACTACCATTACGGTGTCCTGACCTGGGGTTCTATTTACAGCAGCGTAGAAGATCCTGATGTGCTTACAAAATCCTATCATTTCCACCTTCCTCAGTCAAAAGCTACCAAAAGAGAAGGTTCTATCTCAATTGTCCGCAATGGAAAAGTAGTAGAAGAAACCGAATACATCACCGACCGGTTTGCTGACGAAGCCGTACAGTTCATCGACCAGAACAAAACAAAACCGTTTTTTCTGTATGTTCCCTTTACTGCCCCTCACGATCCTTTCCAGGCAAAGAAATCCGATTTCGACCTGATCACTTCAGAAACCGATACGGTCAAACGGATCTACCTTGCCATGATCAAATCACTGGACGATGCCGTAGGAAGAATCACCGCCAAACTAAAAGAAACCGGACTGGACAAAAACACCATTATCCTGTTCGGGTCTGACAACGGCGGAGCCTCTTATACCCGGCAAATGAGCAACCATCCTTTAAAAGGCGGAAAGCTCAGTCACTTTGAAGGAGGAATACGTGTACCATTCATCGCCCGCTATCCGGAAGTGATCCCTTCCGGTACCGTATACAACCTTCCGGTCAGTAACCTGGATTTCTTTGCCACAGCAGCAGCAGCAGCGGGAATCCCTCTCCCTTCCGACCGTTCATACGACGGGGTTAACCTTCTTCCATTTGTAAAAGCAGAAAACAGCAAACGTCCACACGAGCTTTTATTCTGGAGAAACGGATATTCTAAAGCAGTACGAAAAGGAGACTGGAAACTATACCTCAATGAAAAAGCGCAGAAAGTGTTGCTCTACAAACTGGACGAAGACCTGTCAGAACAAAACGACCTGTCGGGTGCTCATCCCGAAAAAGTAGAAGAACTGAAGGCTGAATTGAAAAAGTGGGAAGAGCAGTTACCTGCTCCTTTATGGCCTTATAAGAGAAGTGTACCATTGCTGGAGCTCGAAGATGCTTCTTATTACTTCCCGATCTAAAGGATACCCTTTCTCTAAATAAAACTACGAACAGCTATCTGTCGTTCATTTCATTCTTTCCTGAAATGAAACGCAGATAGTTGTTTTTACTACACCTTCCAATTATAAAATAGTCCCCTTATGAGGTCCCGGTCCGAGTTCAAAACGATTTCTGTAGTCCTATTGTTGCTTCCGCTCTTATTACACATTCCCGTACTTCTCTCCGGGCAGGGGAAACCCAAGCCTAACATTATTATCATCCTGACGGACGATCAGGGCTACGGAGATGTAGGCTTCAACGGAAATCCCCTCGTGCGAACCCCTAACCTGGACAAGCTTGCTGCCCAAAGCACACGCTTCAAAAATTTCTATACGTCTCCGGTATGTAGCCCCACCAGGGCAAGCCTTCTTACCGGCCGCTATTCGTTCCGCACCGGCATACGCGATACTTACGCCGGTGGCTCCATTATGGCTTCAGAAGAGATCACGCTGGCAGAACTACTCTCCGGGGCAGGATACACTACCGGAATTTATGGAAAATGGCATTTGGGAGATCATTACTCCTTCCGTCCCACCGAACAGGGGTTTCAACATACGTTAGTCCACCAGGGAGGAGGCATCGGACAACCGGGAGATCATATTGACAATCTTACCCGTCCTGACAGTTGTTATTTCAATCCTGTACTATTCAGAAATAACGAACCGGTAAAAACACAAGGCTATTGCTCAGATGTGTTTACCAGCGAAGCCATTGATTTCATCAGGGACAATAAAGAAAATCCTTTTTTCCTGTACCTCGCATTCAATGCTCCCCATACCCCTTTACAAGTCCCGCAACAATACTATGATCTTTATAAAAACACTGACTTTGATCAGAAAGGCGCTCCATGGAACCAGCTTTCCGAAAAAGAAAGAGAAGCTGCAAAGCGTGTGTTCGGAATGATCACCAACATAGACGATAACATCGGAAGATTACTACAGAAATTACGGGAATACAAACTTGACAAAAACACCGTAATTTTCTTCCTGAGTGATAACGGCAACGAACAAACGCGCTACAACACCGGCCTGAAAGGACTCAAGCAAAGTGTATACGAAGGAGGAGTACGCGTACCGGCCATTGCCTGGAATCCCCGCTATTTCCCTCCCGGCCGGGAGCTCACCGACCCGGTAGCACATATTGACCTCACCCCCACGATCCTTGAACTCACCGGAACGGTCCCTCCTGCTGAATATAAGCCGGACGGACGCTCTTTCCTGTCGCTGGCCAGACAAAACGGAAGTAATAAAGAAGAACGTTCTTTATACTTCAACTGGAATCGTGGTTATCCTGAACCCTACCGAAATACTGCCCTGCGAAAAGGTCCCTACAAACTTGTAGCCCAAAATGCCCGGGAACTGTCTTCGTTTGAATTATACGACCTGCAAAAAGATCCTTTCGAGACCACCAATATTATAAAAGAGAAAGAAGCCGTAGCCGAAACACTTAAAAGTGAACTGGATCTTCTCTACCAGGACCTGTCTTCAAGCCAACATCTGAGTCCGAGGAAAACAGAACTGGGACATCCGGAAGAAAACCCTGTATGGCTTGCCCGGCAAGACTGGTATGGGCCTGCCGGTGCAGCATGGAGTTCCGAACAGGCATACGGAACTTATTTTGTACGGGTAAACAAAGGGACGTACTCCATCAGACTTTATTTCTCCAACCCCGTCAAAGCCGGAGGAAGAGCGGTTGTCCGGCTGGGACAGACACAACGGTCACTCCTGCTGGACAACGACCATCGCATTGTTTCCTTCGATACCATAGAACTTCCCGACGGAGAGTTTTCCCTTGAAGCATGGTATGAAAAAACAGGACTATTTGCCAGTCCTTTCTACATCGAAATAATCAAAAAATAATCCCTGAGAAATGTTCACTAAAAACCCATTCAAAAAAACGCTCCTGTTCCTGTGCGGAAGCCTTGTGCTCCTTTTCAGCATTGGACTCATCTCAAGGTCTAAACCCGGGAATATCACCCTACAAAAAATATGGGAAACCGATACGTTATTGAACGTTCCGGAATCTGCCCTGTACGATGCTGAACGGAAAATCATATACGTCTCCAACATCAATGGGAAACCAGGAGAAAAAGACGGCAATGGTTTTATCTCCAGGGTTTCTATTTCAGGAAAAATAGAAACCCTGGAATGGATCAAAGGACTGGATGCTCCTAAAGGAATGGGACTTTATCAGAACAAACTTTATGTAAGTGACCTGAGCAGAGTAGTAGTGATCAATATTCCGGAAGAAAAAATTGAGAAAAGCATTGAGATCCCCGGGGCTGTCTTTCTCAACGACCTTTCCATTGATCGAACCGGAGTAGTCTATCTTACCGATTCGTTTACCAAAAAAATATTCCGGCTGCAAGGAGACGTGTCCGGCGTATGGCTGGAGCATCCCGACTGGCAAAAGCCTAACGGAATCTTGACTTCCTCTGACCACCTCCATATGCTTGATATGAACAGTGGGAAATTTTATAAAATTTCCTATTCCAACGCTGCCTTCTCCACTGCTGCCAAAAACATTCCTTCCGGGGATGGAATCGTCGAAATCGCCCGCGACGAATACATCGTCTCCAACTGGCAAGGAGAACTATTACACATCCGGCAAGGAGTCGTCCGGAAAATACTGGATACGAAAGCAGAAAAATTAAATGCTGCCGACATAGCGTATATCCCTGCTGAAAAACTACTATTGGTGCCTACGTTCTTTGGGAATACGATAGCCGCCTACCGCCTGAAAGGTTCCTCTTAAAAAAAGAATATTTAAAAACAAAAACAAAAAAAATAGTTATCTAAATTTAATACTTAACGAAAAATGAAGAAAATAATAGCTTCCGCACTCGCTGTATCCATCAGCCTTTCGCTGTTTGGACAGAAGACAGCCAAAAAAGAACCGGCCACAACACCTGCCAAACCCAACATCGTATACATCTTTCTGGACGATGCAGGGATCACAGACTTTGGAGCCTATGGAAATACGATCATCCGTACGCCTCACATCGACCGGATCGGAAAAGAAGGCATTACCTTTTCACAGCATTATTCCTCTGCCGCCAACTGTTCCCCTTCCCGTGCAGGCTTACTGACCGGTCGCTACCAGATCCGTCACGGACTCAACGAGGTACTGCATCCTACCTCTACCACAGGTATTGACCCTAACGAGATCACCATCGCTGAAGCACTGAAAGCACAAGGCTATGCCACCGGGATCGTGGGCAAATGGCACCTGGGTACTACCACGCAGCACCTCCCTCTCCAAAACGGTTTTGACTCGTATTTCGGAATCCCGTACAGCAACGACATGACTCCGGTATTCTATTTCCAGAACAACGATACGCTGAAAACACTGATCGATCAGCGGTACATCACCCAAACGTATACACAGAAGGCAGTGAAATTTATCGAAGAGAATAAAAACAATCCTTTTTTC
>CAYTGJ010000120.1:3896-14444 GCA_964437245.1 uncultured Chitinophagaceae bacterium | reverse complement strand
CTTTTTTGCCGGAAAGGCAAAAAAGAATGGTAGGTCCTTTTATCTATATTGATCATATGGGGCCTGTCAAAATGAGTGAGCGGGACAACATGGATATACGGCCGCATCCCCATATAGGACTTTCCACACTGACGTTTTTATTTGAAGGAAGTATCATGCACCGGGATACTCTGGGGAATGAGATAGAGATCAAACCAGGAGCCGTAAACTGGATGACGGCAGGAAAGGGAATTGTTCATTCGGAGAGAACGCCGGAATATTTACGCAGTTCGGAAAAAAATATGCACGGCCTGCAGATCTGGGTGGCACTTCCGAAAGCCCTGGAAGAAATGGAACCGGAATTTTTTCATGTGGAAGAAACGCAGATCCCTTCCTGGAGTGAAGGAGACCTGCAGTTCAAATTAGTAGCAGGGGAGGCATTTGGCCGAAGATCCGCTGTGCCGGTATACAGCCCGTTATATATGCTGGAGATCAAAAGTAAAAGCCGGCAGCTGGTCAGCATAGGAACGCATTTATACGGAGAGTCGGGACTGTATATCCTGGAGGGAAGTATCGAAAGCGAAGGAAATGTGTATGAAGCCAAACGTATCCTGGTAGCAAACGATAGCAAGCTTTGTGAATTTGTGATTGCTCCGGAAAGTACGATCTATATTTTCGGAGGAGAACCATTTCCAGAGGAACGTTATATTGATTGGAACTTTGTTTCCTCCCAAAAGGAGCGGATCGAGGAAGCCAAAAAGAAATGGATCGCACAGGAATTTGAAAAAATAGCAGGAGATGAAATTGAATATGTCCCTTATCCGGTGCTTCCGAAATAATTCCAGGAGTTTATCATGATTTAAAATCAGATTCTTTTTACTATGCTTATGAAATCTTTTAGAAAAGTTCTGCTGCTGGCAGCTTGTCTTTTTTTCTTTTCCTTTCTCTATGGTCAGCAGCTCCGGCCTGGTTTTGATAAGGAGGAATACAAGGAATTAATGTATGTATCGGCAAGGACCTGCGGATTGAGCCCTGACTATTATGCTAACCTGCCCGAGCCACAGGAATACAAAATGGTATACCAGTCGGCGGTGACGGGACTGGACAACCGGTGGGATTTATGGAGCAGTAATAAGCCGCTGGCGGTGATCAGCATCCGGGGTACTACAGACAAAGCCGAGAGCTGGCTGAGTAATTTTTATGCGGCAATGGTACCGGCGAAGGGAGTACTTCAGCTTAATAACCAGGAAAAGTTTGAGTACGAGCTTTCTTCGCATCCGAAAGCAGCAGTACACGTCGGATGGTTGCTGGGTATGGCCTACTTATCGAAAGATATTTTACCTAAAATAGATTCGTCTTACCAGGCAGGCACGAGGGAGTTTTATCTGGTAGGACATAGCCAGGGAGGAGCCATCACTTTTCTGCTGACGGCTTATCTTTACCGTTTGCAGAAGGCAGGAAAGCTTCCTGCTGATATCCGTTTCAAAACCTATTGCAGTGCGGGACCTAAGCCGGGCAATCTCTATTTTGCGTACGAATACGAAGCCATGACCCAGCAGGGATGGGCTTACAATGTGGTCAATTCAGCAGATTGGGTGCCGGAAACCCCTATCTCCATCCAGACGCTGAACGATTTCAATCCGACCAATCCTTTTGCAGATGCAGGGAAGGTTATTAAAAAACAAAAATTTCCTCAGCGTTTGGTCCTAAAGCATGTGTATAAAAAATTGAACAAGCCTACCTGGAAAGCCCAGCGGAATTACGAAAAATACCTGGGTAAAATGACCTCAAAGCTTGTGAAAAATAATCTGACGGAATTTGTCCCGCCCGTTTATTATAAAAGTAACAGTTATGTGAGAACGGGTACTACCATTGTACTCTATGCCGATGACCTCTATTACCAGACCTATCCGGATGATCCGAAAAAGATCTTTAACCATCATTTTCATCATCCCTATTTGTTATTGCTGGAAAGGCTGGAAAAATAAGCTGGAGTTCCGGTGAGGAATAAACCCAAACAAATGATCGAATCAGTCGCTTGCCAAGCGTTAGCGCGGCGAGTGACCTATATTTTATAGCCCCCTGGGCGGAACATTTAACATATCCTTAATATGAATCGGTTTTTAGAGGAGAACAAGGATTAGCACTGCTGTAGTAATAATAAGTAGGATCGGTAACAATATTTGCCATCACCGGATTATTGTGTATATAATCGATTTTTTGATCAAATACTTGGGGAGAATATACTTCGATTGGATGACTTGTTTTTTGCCAAAACATATAACCAGGGTTTTGTTTTTGGAATTTGGCGAAGAACTTAAAAAGGTAATCCAGCCAGGATCTTCTGCTCTCAAAATTTTCAGTATTTATAGTTTTAATAATTTCCTTTGCGGTTAACGATTTGAATTCGCCAATCCATTTACCTAATGTTCGCTGTTCTGTTCGTTGTGCGATCAAATGGATATGACTGGGCATGATTACGTATGCGTAAATTGAAACGGCTTGTTCTTTTTGTGATATTTTTAATTTTTGAATAATAATATCGGCAAGTTCTTTTCGCGTAAATACATCAATCCATCCCACTACGGTGAATGTTAAAAAATAAGCCCGCTCGGTATTGGCTTTTCTGAGTTCAGACATAAAAAATAGTTTAAAAGGTAAAAGTGAATGCAACTTAGTAATTGTTGTTGTAAATTCAATCCATGGCTTCGGATTCCGCCTGGGGGGCTATAAAATATGGGTCACTTGCGGGGCGCAAGCGACTGCTGGGGACGAATTTTTGTCACTAAGGTCTAGCGGATTTTCACTCTTGGATCAATGAGTGCATATAGCAGGTCTACAAAGATATTGATGATGATAAAGGCAAACGCTACAAAGATGGTAACGCCCATTACGATCGGGAAATCCAGGCTGTAAACAGCATCGATAGTGATCAGACCAAGTCCTTTCCAGTCAAAGATCACTTCTACGAAAAATGCTCCTGCCATGAGGGAAGCCAGCCAGCCGGATACTGCTGTGATCACCGGATTTAATGCATTCTTCAACGCATGTTTGGTAATGATGATATAGGACCGCAATCCTTTGGCACGAGCCGTACGGATGTAATCCTGGGAAAGTACATCCAGCATGGAACTACGAGTAAGTTGTACGATGATGGCAAGTGGTCTCAGGCCCAGGGTGAAGGCCGGGAGGATAATGTTTTTCAGCATCAGCTTTCTGCCGTCCAGGCCGTAATCCCAAAGCTGTCCCGTGGGATTCAGCCCGGTAAGATCGGAGAGGTAAAAACCGAATACCATGGCCACAATGGCGCCCAGCACAAAAGCAGGGGCGGAAATACCGATCACTGACAAAGAAACCATGGTATGATCAAGCCAGCTGTTTTGTTTCAGGGAGGCCAGTACCCCAAACAATATCCCGAAGAAGGTGGCAAAGATCATCGCGGCAATTGCCAGCCAGAAAGTACCTTCAAGATTTTCCCATATGATCTCGCTTACTTTTTTATTTGTCTGGAAAGAGCGTCGTAGGTAAGGCGTTTTTACGACAAGGACCTTTTGTCCTATAGGTAATATTTTCTTGTATTCGTATTTCGCTTGTTCTTTGTCGGTATTTTCATGAATGGAAATAGGAGATAGATCGCGCATGTATAAGTATAGCTGTACATGAAGGGGTTCAAACAAGCCAAGGTCTTTGGCGATCGCTTCTCTTGTGGTTACATCAGTTCGTTGTCCTGCCATCATGGCTACAGGATCGCCCGGCAATACGTTGAAAATAAAAAAGACGATCACGGTAGCTCCCACCAATACCAATAAACCGTACAGTAATCTCTTTAATATATACCTGATCATAATAACACAAACCTGACTAAATTAAAGATTTTTCTCTTTAAAGTGCAACTATTTTGAAGCTTCATTTCCGAATCCCATTTTTATAAGACAAAAAACAGCATAATTGAGCATATCCTGGTAGTTGGCTTTTACTCCTTCGGAAACTACCGTTTTGCCCTGGTTATCTTCAATTTGCTTGACGCGAAAAATTTTCATAAGAATGATGTCCGTAATGGAGGAGATCCTCATTTCTCTCCAGGCTTCTCCGTAATCATGATTTTTATTCATGAGCAGGTCAAAAGTCTCTTTTACAAACCGGTCGTACAGGATTTCCACCTGGCTGGAAGCGAGTTCCATATGTTCGGAGTTTTCCATTTCCTGCTGCATCATGGCGATGACACAGTAATTGATGATGCCGATAAATTCAGAAGAAATATCCTCTTCGATCTTCTGAGTCCCTTTTTCCTGGATGGAGCGGATCCGTTGTGCCTTGATGTAGATCTGGTCGGTAATGGAAGGAAGACGTAAGATCCTCCAGGCCGTTCCGTAATCCCTCGTTTTGTTGAGAAAAAGAGTGCGGCAAATTGTAATTACCTGGTTATATTCGTGCGTAGTTTGGTTTGCCAATTTTTTTTAGTATATTATGAATAAATGAGTTACACCATTGGAACCGAAAGATACAGTTTTTTATTCAAAAAAAACATTGAACCTCAGGGGTGAGGTGCTGGACCTGTCCTATCCCATAGTGATGGGAATTCTGAATGTGACCCCCGATTCTTTTTATGATGGAGGTTTTCATAACGATGAGATGAGATTGCTGGAGCGTGTAGGACATATGCTTACGGACGGCGCTACGATCATAGATGTAGGAGGTTATTCTACAAGACCGGGAGCGAAGGAGGTTTCGGAGAAAGAAGAACTTGAGCGGGTCGTTCCTGCGGTGCGTTCCATCATGCGGGAATACCCCGATGCTTATGTCTCGGTCGATACCTTCCGGTCATCCGTGGCTGCGGCCGCAGTGTCAGAAGGAGCTGTCATGATTAATGACATTTCTGCAGGATCTCTGGATGGCAAAATGTTTGATACAGTAGGAAAGTTGAAGGTCGCCTATGTGCTGATGCATATGAGGGGAACGCCCCAGACCATGCAAGCGATGACAGAGTATGACAGCATTTTGCTGGAAGTACTTGATTTTTTGCAAAAGAAAGTCAGTGAGTTACGACAGCATGATGTAAAAGATATAATCATCGACCCGGGCTTTGGCTTTGCCAAAACGATTGATCAGAATTATGCGTTGCTGAAACACCTGAATTATTTCAGGTTGCTCAATCTGCCAGTATTGGCAGGAATGTCACGCAAATCGATGATTTACAAAAAACTGAATACTACTTCCGACAAGGCGTTGAATGGTACTACGGCATTGAATGCGATCGCCCTGATGAACAGGGTCAGCATTCTGAGAGTACATGATGTGGAGGAAGCGCAGGAGGCCATTACCTTATTTAAAACAACTTATAATTAATGCTCTTAAACTTTAAAATAGGATTTCTCGAAATAGGCTGGAAAGATATAGTGGATATTTTTCTGGTAAGTCTTTTACTATATCAAGTATACAAACTTATGAAGGGCACTCTGGCCGTTCGTATTTTTCTGGGATTCTTACTGGTTTATCTCACGTTCATCATTGTAAAAAGCCTGCATATGGAATTGCTGGCAGCTATTCTCGGCCAGTTCATCGGAGTGGGAGTGATCTCCATAATCATCCTGTTCCAGCAGGAAATCAGAAAATTTCTCATGCTGATCGGGAAGTCCACTTCTGTAGACGATAATAAATTTTTTAAAAACCTGTTGAACCGGAAGAAAAATGATGGAGAAGGGCGACTCGATATAGCACCTATTGTGGATGCTGCCAAAACACTGGGGAGTATGAATATGGGAGCGCTGATTGTATTCGCCAAAAGTTCAGAATTAAAGTTTTATGCTGAATCGGGGGATATCCTTGATGCACAGATTTCCAAGCGGCTCCTTATCTCTATTTTCCAGAAAAACAGTCCCTTACACGACGGAGCGGTGATTATAGAAGGAAACCGTATCAAGGCTGCCCGGTGTATCCTGCCGGTCTCGGAAAACGATGAAATCCCTGCAAACTTCGGATTACGTCATCGTGCAGCGATTGGGATGACAGAGGTGACAGACAGTATTATTCTGATCGTTTCGGAGGAAACAGGACAGACGGCGATTGCCATCAACGGAACGTTGTACAGTAATTTGTCACGTACTGAGTTGAAGCAAAAGTTGCGTAGTTATTTATTTGAGGAAACAGAAGAAAAGACGAAGCCGGAGAAAGTGGCAGAGGCAGCAGAATAGTAGATTTTTGTCTATGATTAACCGCGGTAAAGCCGGCGAAGATCGTTGATAATAAATTTTTTCTGCTCGGTAAAAGAGTTCGGGTGTACCTGCTCAAAAATATTTTTTAGTTCAGCCCAGCGCTTGGGTTCGGCTTGTTTGAAGGATTCCGAATTGATTTTCTTTTTGATACAATATTCTTCCCAGGTCATAGTGCTGCAAAGTTAATATTTTTTGAGTAATCAAACCAGCCTGATTATCAGTGGTTCTTTACTTTTTCCATTTATACCTGTATCTTGCCATCCCTTTCGGGAAAATAGTAATTAAGGTAATTTATGAAAATTTCATACAACTGGTTAAAACAACATATTGAACTGTCCGAATCGCCGGAAGAAATTTCTGCAAAGCTTACCAAAGCGGGACTTGAAGTAGAAGGAGTAGAAGAATATGAAAGCATTAAAGGTGGTTTAAAAGGACTGGTCATCGGCCAGGTTTTGACCTGTGAAAAACATCCCGGAGCTGATAAACTGAGTAAAACAACGGTGGACGTTGGAAACGGAACTATCCTGCCTATTGTCTGCGGAGCGCCTAATGTTGCGTCCGGACAGAAAGTAGTGGTGGCATTGGTGGGAACGACTATCTATCCTTCCGAAGGAGAACCTTTTAAGATCAGCAAAGCAAAGATCAGAGGAGAAGTTTCGGAAGGAATGATCTGTGCAGAAGATGAGATCGGACTGGGGCTCTCTCATGCGGGCATTATGGTATTGGATACGTCGCTTCCTGTAGGAACACCTGCCTCAGAATATTTTAATATTGAAAACGATTATACGATCGAGATCGGTCTTACTCCCAACCGTGCCGATGCCGCTTCTCACCTGGGTGTAGCGCGCGACCTGAAAGCGTTGCTGAAACGCGAAATGAAAGCAGGAAAGGTCGAAAAAACGGCAGTTAAAGGTATAAAAGTAGAGATTTTCGTAGAAAATAAAGAAGCATGTCCCCGTTATGCCGGTCTTACCATTTCAGGTCTTACCGTACAGGAGTCCCCGGAGTGGCTGAAGAACCGTCTGAAAGCCATAGGCGTGAATCCGATCAACAATGTGGTGGACGTAACCAATTATATCCTGCATGACCTTGGGCAGCCGCTGCATGCGTTTGACCTGAATAAGATCAAAGGGAATAAAGTAGTGGTCAAAACATTGCCGGCAGGTACGGAGTTTACCACCCTTGACGGAGTAAAGAGAAAACTGAACGACAAAGATCTTATGATCTGTGACGCCGAATCCCCTATGTGCATTGCCGGAGTGTTTGGAGGTCAGGAATCGGGAGTGAGTGCACAGACCCAAAACATATTCCTGGAGAGTGCTTATTTCGCTCCGGATTTTGTTAGAAAAACTGCTCAGTATCATGGATTGAAAACCGATGCTTCTTTCCGGTTTGAAAGAGGTACAGATCCGGATATGCCGGTAGCGGCTTTGTTAAAGGCAGCACAACTGATCGTGGAAGTAGCCGGAGGTGCAGTCTCTTCCGAAGTGACCGACCTGTATCCTGCGCCGATTAGTGATTTTAAAGTAGAAACAACTTATTCCTATATTAATCGCCTGATCGGAAAAGCGTTGGACAAAAAAGAAGTCAACGAGATCCTGACAGGATTGAACATAACCATCGAAGCAGAGCAGGGCGATACCTTGAAACTGTCCGTTCCTCCCTATAAAGTAGATGTACAAAGACCTGCCGATATAGTGGAGGAGGTGCTGAGAATATACGGATACGACAACATTGAGCTGAGCGATCGCCTGAGTGCGGCGTACCTGGCAGATTTTCCCGAGAAAGATAAAGACAAACTTCAGAAACTGGTAGGCAGCATGCTGGCCGGATCGGGCTTTAATGAAATTCTGACCAATTCTATGACGAAACCTGCCTATGCTCAGTTCCTGGGAGTAGACGATCAGTCGGTGGAAGTGCTGAACAAGCTTTCCGAAGATTTAGGAGTAATGCGTCAGAGTCTTCTTTTCTCCGGCCTGGAGATTTTGAATTATAATATTAACCGTCGTCAGAAAGATCTGAAAGTATTTGAATTCGGAAAAGTATATTTCAAGGAAGAAGGAAAGTACAAAGAAGGAAACCGCCTGGCGCTGTGGGTTACCGGCAGCATTCAGTCTGAAAGCTGGAAGGTGACCGATCAGCAGGCCGACTTTTATTACCTGAATACAGTAGTGACCAAGATCCTGAAAAAGTTGAATCTGGGAGAGGCACAGCAGCAGAAAACAGAAGAGGTATCCTTTGCACAAGGAGTCAGTTATGTTAAAAATAATAAAGTAATTGTTTCTCTGGGCAGAGTACACGACAAAGCGCTCAAGCTTTCTGATGTAAAACAACCTGTATACTACGCAGAGTTTGACGCAGACGCATTGCTGAAAGGATATAAAAATGCGATCCAGTTTAAAGAACTGAATAAATATCCTGAAGTACGCAGGGATCTTTCTCTGGTGCTGGATAAAGCGATTACGTTTGACGAGATCCGTCAGCTGGCTTTGAAACAGGAGAAAAAACTGATCACCGATATTAATGTGTTTGATGTATACGAAGGTAAAAATCTGGGAGAAGGCAAGAAAGCCTATGCGATCAGCTTCACCCTTCAGGACTATGAGCAAACACTGACCGATAAGGTGATTGACAATACCATGCAAAAATTGATGACCAGTTTTGAGAAAGAACTGGGGGCAGTGATCAGAAAATAATATTCGTAATTCCGCATAGACTCTATGCTATTTTTAAACTTATGAAAATACGGGCCATTATCACAGGTACTACCGGAATGGTAGGAGAAGGAGTACTACATGAATGCCTTCTGCATCCCGAGGTCGAAAAAGTACTGGTTATTAACCGGACTTCCTGCGGGATTTCGCATCCCAGGCTGGAGGAAATCGTACATGCCGATTTTTTTGATTGTACGCCGATCAGAGAGCAGTTGAAAGGATATAACGCCTGTTTTTTCTGTTTGGGCGTCTCGTCTGTAGGGATGGAAACAGAGGATTACAAAGCGCTTACTTATGATCTGACGATGCATCTGGCTGGTCTGCTGGCTCAGTTGAATCCGGAGATGACGTTCTGTTATGTCTCCGGTGCCGGCACGGACAGTACAGAAGCAGGAAAGATGAATTGGGCAAGAGTGAAAGGGAAAACAGAAAACGATCTGCTCAAATTACCTTTCCGGCAGGCTTATATGTTTCGTCCGGGGTATTTGCATCCTACCAAAGGATTAAAAAATACGCATATATACTATGCTCCCATTCGCTGGATGTATCCTTTTCTTAAGATATTTTTCCCTAAAATGGCCTCCACGCTGAAGGAACTGGGATTAGCGATGATCAATGCAGTCAGCAAAGGATATGAGAAAAAAGTGCTCGAGGTCAAAGACATCATAAAACTATCCCAGGCCTAGAGATGCTCAAGCTGAACAAGGTACATCATATTGCCCTTATTTGCAGTGATTATGAAGGTTCGAAGAAGTTTTATACAGAGGTAATAGGACTTACAGTGGTTCGTGAAGTATACCGGGCCGAAAGAAATTCCTATAAGCTGGATCTTGCATTAAACGAAGAATATGTAATAGAACTTTTTTCTTTCCCGGAACCACCTCCGCGGCTTTCCCGGCCGGAAGCCACAGGGCTGAGACATCTTGCATTTGAAGTGGAGTCAGTGGAACAGGCCGTAGAGGAACTGAGAACTAAAGGAATCCCGACAGAACCGGTAAGGGTGGACGAATTTACCGGAAAGAAATTTACTTTTTTAGAAGATCCTGACCGGCTTCCCATCGAATTGTATGAGAGGTAAATTCCCAGGTCTGAAACATTTTTGAAAAACACTTATTTATCACTACTTTAAGACAATGAATGAGACGGATCACCTTGTAAATCAGTATTATAAAAGTCTGGACAAACAGCAGTTTGTAGAGAAAGATCTTGATTATTCCGCATTGGAAAAATATAAACCGATGTTGAATACTCTTTCTTTATTAGGCAATAATGGGGTGGTCGTATTTGATTTATACCGGAAAGAAAATGTCTTTACCCGCTATAATTTTACAGGGTTGTACGGGTACGACCAGGGAGAATCCGAAAAAGCCTCCAGCGATTT
The DNA here is from genome assembly GCA_964437245.1 of uncultured Chitinophagaceae bacterium. Lineage (GTDB taxonomy): Bacteria > Bacteroidota > Bacteroidia > Cytophagales > Cytophagaceae > JANYCO01. The sequence goes on along the minus strand of CAYTGJ010000120.1, from coordinate 4,158 downwards.
TTTTTATTCTAAAATGCATCCGGAAGACTTTCTTCAGCTCATCCGGAGTGCTACAGAATTTATTGAGTTTCTGTTGCCCTTGTCCAAAGAAGAACGAAGCAGGTATAAACTGATCAACGATTTCAGGGTGGCTGACCTGGAAGGGCAGTATGTCCGGTTGCTGGAGCAGTACCAGGTCCTGGAGTTTGATAAGCACGGAAATATATGGCTTGGACTGGGAGTGCTGGATATCGAGCGGGCAAAGACAGATACCGAATGGCGG
>CAYTGJ010000120.1:0-3886 GCA_964437245.1 uncultured Chitinophagaceae bacterium | reverse complement strand
CCCCGGATCAGGATAGCTCTTATGGATTGAAAAGTCAGTTGTTGGATATCAGATCCGGAGATTTTGTTAGCATCCCGCAAACCGCAGCTTCTTCGAAGGTGACTTCTTTATCGGAAAAGATACAGAAGGTGAATGGGCAGCGGAAAAAGATCATAGAAAAGCTTCATGCTGAAAATGCCACAGAAGTTTCCAAAAGGATCCTGAAATATGGATTGCTCCAATAGGTATTCTACCTGTTCCCAAATATAGTTTTAAGATTAATGTCAAGATGCAGGATTCCGGTTAGGAATCTTTTTTTTGATATCTGATAATCAGGTGATTGTTGGTAGTGAAAAGTGGTAGAGGCCCTTCCATTCATTAAAACTGAACGTCAATTGTATTTTTTATTTTCTTAACTTATTGATTATTAGCTTTTTTTATTGGGGGTGAAGAATTTTTTGAGGGATAAACAAAACTATCTAATTAAGAGAGTGCATTGATAATAAAGCCGTCTTTAACAAATACCATGATCTGTAAATAAAAATATTTGGTATTAATCATGACATGTTAATTTTTTTTAAGAATTTTAACTTTTATATAACTGTCTATAACATAATGTTTTTTAGCCTTTTTGTAGCGCTTTAGATGGTAGCAAAAGAATGGTAAAGTATTGTTTTGTAATATTTTAATTACCATTATTTTTTGTATTCAATTGATAAAAAATATAAATTTATAATCACAATCATCTAGTTTGTACAATTAAACAATAAATAGAATCAAATGATGAATATTTTCAGACGAAGTTTTGGACTATTGTTGATAGTATTTTTGCTGTTGACGGTTGCTTCCCAGGCACAAATTAACACTCCGGCAGGAGCGACCAATCCATTTGGCTCCAATTTGAGCTATGGGTATGGAGTTATGCCTACTAACCTGCCTTCTTCAGGAACTTTTGGCCGGTCTCAGGATGCGGCAGATGCCTACAATGAATGGAAAAGTTTTTATGTAGATCAGACTTGTGCCGGAGGGACTCAGGCCCGGGTAAAGTTTGACGATGTGAACGTCACTGTATCCGAAGGGATTGCCTATGGGATGTTGCTGGCCGTTTATGCGGCAGATAAGGCCCTTTTTGATAAATTCTGGGCTTACTATAAGGCTAATTCCAATGGAAATAATATTATGAACTGGAAGATCAATGGCTGTAGTGGAGTAGGTGGTTCCGGAGGAGCTACTGATGCTGAATTTGACGCAGCGATGGCTTTGATCATTGCGGAAAAACAATGGCCTTTGATCAATACTCCCTATGATTATGGTGTAGAAGCGAGCAACCTGATCACTAAGACCAGGATCCATGAAATGGATAATACGACCTATCAGGCGATCAACGGAGACGGATGGGGATTTGGCAATACTTGCCGTAACCCTAGCTACCAATCTCCGGCTTACTACAGAGCGTACGCTACTCATAACCCAAGTGAGGCTACTTTCTGGAACAATGCTATTCCGGCGGCTTATACGCTGATCAATAATAATGCACATGCTACCACCGGATTGGTCTCCGACTGGTCCGACAATTATGGAAATAAAAACACGTGTAACGGTGGTTATGATGGATTTGGATACGATGCTTGTCGTAACCCATGGAGAATGGCAGTGGATGTATTGTGGTGGAACAACACAAACGGAAAAAATATTTGTAATAAACTGGCTACTTATATTAACGGACAAGGGGTAGGAAATGTGAGAGGACCAAGAAACCTGGATGGTTCCGGAGGTGGTTACCACAACGCAACTTTCGTTTCCATGTATGGTGTAGCTGTGATGGGAACCTCGGCTGCTAACCAGACCTTGATGAATAACATGTACAACGAGGTAAAGAATACAAAAGATAACCTGCAAAACGGCTATCCGTCCGGTTATTTTGGGAATACGCTTCGTTGCGTTTCCTTGTTTGCCATGACCGGTAACTTTTGGGTACCTACCACCGTGGCCAGCCAGGAAATTAATATAAAAGCGCAGGCAGTTGATGTGCTTCATAACACTACGTTCGATTTCCAGAACGTACAGAATGCTACAACAAAGGATGTAACCTTTACCATAGAGAACAAAGGTTCTGCGGTGTTGAATATTACTACTCCTCTTACAGTGACTGGTACAAATTTTTCAATCCTGACACAACCATCTACTTCTTCTCTTGCAGGAGGAGCTACGACTACCTTCGTGATCAGATTTACACCAGGAAGTAATGGGGTAAAAACAGGCTCGATCAGCATTGCCAACAACGATGCAGACGAAAATCCTTATGTGATCAATCTGACGGGAAGAGGAACCGCTACGGCGACCAACCCAGAAATTGAAGTGATCCAGAATGCAGTATCTATCAGTTCAGGAGGTACTTCTTCGTTTGGAGGAGTGACCCAGGGAGGGACAAGGTATTTGCTTTATACTATTAATAATACAGGAGATGCTCCGCTGAATATTACCAGTGCTTCGATCAATGGTACTGGTACTACCAACGGATTTTCATTAGAAACATCACCTGCCGCTACCGTAGCAGCGGGTGGGAATACTACGTTTCTGGTGAAATTTACTCCTGTGAGTGCCGGAGCGAAAACAGGCGTACTTACGATTAATAACAACGATGCGGACGAAGGGACTTTTACGATCAATCTTAGCGGTACCGCTCAGTCCTGTAGTGCTTCTATTGCAAGCACAGATGTCATTCAGGACTATGATGCTAATAATAATGTTTCGTTGCCGTTTTTCCCTGACGGAGCATTTAGTGAGATCGAAAACCCTTTCAAAAACACTGCGAATCCAAGCTATACAGTGGCCGAGTATCAAAGAAGTACTGGACAGGATTACGATGTGATCCGTTATGATGCCTGTGGTACCAACTTTACGCTGACTGCCGGCAAGCCAATTATAAGCATATTGGTATACTCCAAACAACCCGGAGTGCCGATTACCATTTCTGCCAAACGTACAGGAGCTGTCCCGTTATTAGGAGCCGGAAATTATGGTGGAGACAAGCACCAGGTAACAACTAAGGTAAACCAGTGGGAGCGCCTGTATTTCGATTTCTCCAACGTGGTTTCCAGTACCAACCTGTTTGCCATGATGGATATTATGATCGATCCGCAGAGAACAAAACTTGGTACTACCGTGGCGGACAGAACCTATCTGATCGATGATATTCGCTTCTCTGCGAATCCTTGTCTGACAGATCTTCCAACAAGCTTGATCTTCAACGATTTTGAAGATCACAAAAACCTCACTATGGTATTTGGTCCATCAGCTCCGAATACCCTGAATCAGGCGACTGCCAACCTTTCGGCAACCGGTCTTAATACGAGTGCAATAGTGGCTAACTTTTACAGAAGTGCCACTGCTGACTATTCTTCGGTACGCTATAGTGCTTGTAACAATGGTACGTTTGACCTTTCTGCAGGAAAAACAGTGATCAGTATGTTAGTTTACTCCGCAAATGCAGGAGCCGAAATACTGATGTCTCTGAAAAACTCCGGAGGAACTGAAATCGGAGGAGCAAGAGCCAAAACGACTCAGGTTAATACATGGGAAAAACTGTATTTTGATTTTACGTCTATACAAGGAAATACGACCATAAGTCTTATGGATATATTCCCGGATCCTTTACGGGAAAGTCCTGCTGCTAATTATTATTTTGATGAAATAAAATACGACGTCAATCCTTGCTATGCCGGGATTTCCGCTACAGGAGTGATGCAGGATTTCAATGCCAATCGTTTCCTGATGATTCATAACGTGAATGCAGGGTTCAATGATTTTGTTGTGAATCCTTCGGCAACAGGGATCAATACCTCTTCACACGTGGGAAGACTGACCCGTCCGGCTACCCGAATCTACAATCTGATCCGGTACAACC
>CAYTGJ010000119.1:0-14487 GCA_964437245.1 uncultured Chitinophagaceae bacterium | reverse complement strand
AAATAGAATCACCCGCCGGAGAAACAATATACTTGCAGGTGGTAAACAGTCAGGGGCTGGTAGTAAAAGACAAGGAGCTGCTCCATGATACTTTTGTAGATATATCTTCCCTTTCCACAGGTCTTTACTTCTTTAGGTTCAGCAACGAAAAGTTTTCGGAAGTGGTAAAGGTGGTGAAAAAGTAAAGCCCAGAAATATTCGGGCCGCTTTCTTATCAGGAGCTATTTAGCTTAAAAAGTCTGAAAATCAATAAAAGGGTCATCGGTGTTTACGCTAAAAACAACTGTGGAAACAGTGTGGCTGACAGTATCGGAGTAGATGTTGCCGGCGTTGGTGCAGTTACCATTTCCGTTACCCCATTACTTGATGAAGAAAATGATACACAAATCGGGGAGTTCTATATAGCGACTAACGTTAATAACGCAACTTATCAGTGGTTTCAGGATGAAGTTCCGATTGATGGAGAAACCACAAGGTTCCTTTCCCTTACAGGCTCAGAAACGACTCAGATATGTGTGAGAGTGACCAGAGACGGCTGCATGACGCAGACATTCTAACTGGGCAAACAGCGCACGAATGGCCTCACGTACATCTGCCGGCATTGCCTCATCCTTAAAGCTGTATCCCAACCCTGCCCTCGTTTGCCGTAGCTTCCAGCTACGTGCTTAACTATACCGTTAGGCGTTTCGCCGGGACACTTGCAGAGACATTTTAAAAGAAGTATTTTAGTCATTATTTTTTTAAGCGATTTTTTAATATGTCAGAGGGTTATAAAATAAGGAATCAAGAAGGGATTTATTATTTAACATTTCAGGTCGTCAATTGGATGGATGTATTTACACGGCAAAAATATAGAGATATAATAATTGATAGTTTAGAGTACTGTCAAAAAAACAAAGGTTTAACTATTCATGGTTTTGTGATCATGAGTAATCATATGCATACTATTCTTTCTTCTGAGGTAGGTGATTTAAGTGGAACAATTCGTGATTTTAAAACACATACCAGTAAATCTATTATAGCAGCAATTCAAGAGCCGGGCGAAAGCAGGAGAGAGTGGATGTTAGGACAAATGAAGTATTTCGCAAAAGAGAATAAACGTAATTCAAAATATCAATTTTGGACACAGGAGAATCATCCTGAAGAATTATTTAGTACAGAATTTAAAGAACAGAAATTGGATTATATCCATCAGAACCCTGTGCGTGCCGGGATAGTTGAAGAACCCTGGGAATATATTTACAGCAGCGCAAGGGCGTATTGTGATATGAAATGTTTGTTGGAAATTGATTACTTCTAGGGGGGATTGTAAATTGAAGCGGAAGTGTCCCGGCGAAACGCCTAACGGTATAGTTAAGCGCGTAGGCACAGCCTACGGCAAACGAGGATATACTGATTGATAGTTTAGAGTACTGTCGAAAAACAAAGGGTGTAGTGGAGCCCACACCGCCCGGAGGCTTGCACCCTCGTTTGCCGTAGCTTTCAGCTACGTGCTTAATTATACCGTTAGGCGTTTCGCCGGGACACTTGCAGAGACATTTTAAAAGAAGTATTTTAGTCATTATTTTTTTAAGCGATTTTTTAATATGTCAGAGGGTTATAAAATAAGGAATCAAGAAGGGATTTATTATTTAACATTTCAGGTCGTCAATTGGATGGATGTATTTACACGGCAAAAATATAGAGATATAATAATTGATAGTTTAGAGTACTGTCAAAAAAACAAAGGTTTAACTATTCATGGTTTTGTGATCATGAGTAATCATATGCATACTATTCTTTCTTCTGAGGTAGGTGATTTAAGTGGAACAATTCGTGATTTTAAAACACATACCAGTAAATCTATTATAGCAGCAATTCAAGAGCCGGGCGAAAGCAGGAGAGAGTGGATGTTAGGACAAATGAAGTATTTCGCAAAAGAGAATAAACGTAATTCAAAATATCAATTTTGGACACAGGAGAATCATCCTGAAGAATTATTTAGTACAGAATTTAAAGAACAGAAATTGGATTATATCCATCAGAACCCTGTGCGTGCCGGGATAGTTGAAGAACCCTGGGAATATATTTACAGCAGCGCAAGGGCGTATTGTGATATGAAATGTTTGTTGGAAATTGATTACTTCTAGGGGGGATTGTAAATTGAAGCGGAAGTGTCCCGGCGAAACGCCTAACGGTATAGTTAAGCGCGTAGGCACAGCCTACGGCAAACGAGGATATACTGATTGATAGTTTAGAGTACTGTCGAAAAACAAAGGGTGTAGTGGAGCCCACACCGCCCGGAGGCTTGCGCCAGTTTTAGGATAAGCCCACGCCCTTCCCTAACCGGCCTGATCCTTTTCGAGTCGTTGGGTTTTTTCTTCTAAAAGAGAATTAATCTTTTCCAGCATCATGATCTTTTCCTGGTACTGATGCAGAGTTCTCTTGTATTCCGCTTCGATATCCGAAACTACAGAAGGATTCTCTAACGTATTGTCATATCCCTTGCCGGTCAGTTGGTAATGAGCAAAAAAATCATATTCCAGCACTTCGGAGATATTTTGTAAAAGTCCGGTATCAATTGTTTCCCGTTTAAATATTTTATGGACATTGGTAGGACTCATATTGAGTCTTCTTCCCAATTCACTTTTGGATATTCCCCGCCGTTCCGTAACCTCTTTGATTATTTTTCCAATAAATATTGTCATATACAAAAGTATTCATATTCGAAACTTTTGGTTATTAGCAAATAATGAATAATTGTTTTGTATTTGCGAATATTTTACTATTATTGTGTCATATAGACGGTTTATTGGTCTTTTAGGTTTTATAATTTAAACTTTTATATAGTTCATTAAAGTCCGGTTATGTTGAAGGAAATAGCACATCAGGGAAAATGAGTCTGAATATAAGGGAGAAATAAAACCGGATTTTTCTGTTAGAAACTGATTTTTGAAAGCAATGAAACAAATAATTGCCGTGCAGGAGGAATATTTTGAGTTTTGCCTGAGACTTTTACAGCTCATTCCTGCAGAGGAATTTTGTCTGGAACAACTTTCTCAGCAAGCCTATAAACTCAGGGATCAGCTAAAAGAAGAAATCACCGCTCATTTTCAGAACTGTAAAGGAGCGTCGATCCATGAAATAGAATCCGAGATCACCCGCATAAAAGAGGCGTTGGGAAAGAAGAAAATATAAAAATTCCCCCGCCGACTAAGAAGCCTGAAAGTCAGGATCTGATACGGTCGTCAAAAGAGTCTTTTCATAATTGTTCCGGGAGTTGTGGCGCATCCGTTCCTTATGGGGTGCGCCCTTTTTTATATTGCCAGGAGAAATCTATCGGAGCAATTCCAGGATCTCATCAATATAGTCCCGGTTGTTGGACAAACGGGGTACTTTGATCTGAGCTCCTATTCTCCCTTTTTTCTTCAGCCAGTTGTAAAATGTACCCTCAGCAGCCGAATGTACGATGGGACGTTGCAGTGCCAGGTCCTTATACCGTTTGGCATCATAATCCGAATTTACTTCACGAAGAGTATTGTCCAGGATGGTGATAAATGTTTCCATGTCGGAGGGAGGCGTGACAAACTCTACCACCCATTCGTGAGCCGCTTTGTTTTTCTCAGAGAAAAAGACAGGAGCAGCCGTGAAATTTTTGATCGTAGCACCTGTAGCCGCGCAGGCTTTAGTCATCGCAGACTCCGCATTTTCGATCACCAGTTCCTCCCCGAAAGCATTGATAAAATGTTTTGTCCTTCCGGTAATTTTGATGCGGAAAGGAGAGAGAGAGGTAAAGCGGATCGTGTCGCCGATCTTATACCGCCAGAGCCCTGCATTCGTAGAGATCAGCAGCGCATAATTTTTATCCAGCTCTACTTCGTCAAGACGAAGCGTTTTAGGAGTTTCACTTTCAAACTCTTCCGAAGGAATAAATTCATAATAGACCCCATTGTCCAGCGCCAGAAGCATCTCATCAGAGTCCGGCTGATCCTGGAGGGCGAAGAAACCTTCGGAAGCATTGTAAGTCTCGTAATATTTTACCTGGTCGCCCGGGAAAAATTTCCGGAATATTTCCCGGTAAGGGTGAAACGCTACCGCCCCGTGGAAAAACACGTTGAATTCAGGCCACACCTCCAGCATATGCTGCTTCCCGGTCACCTCCAGTATTTTTTCCAGGAGTACTACCGTCCAGGTAGGGACAGCAGAAATATTCGTCACGTTGTCCTGACTTACATATGCCGCCATTTTTTCGATCTTCGCTTCCCATTCGTTCATCAGTGTGAGCTCCAGCGAAGGTGTACGTCCGTATTCCGCCCATTTCGGCAGGTTGTCGATGAGCAGGGCTGATACATCACCGCAGTTCATTTCGTTGGTGAAAGGATTCGGACTAAAGCTTCCGCCGATGCCGAGGCTTTTGCCGGAAAACAGTTCACTGTCAGGATTGTTTACAAAAAAGCAGGTGAGCGTATCCTTCCCGCCGCGGTAGTGCGTATCGCTCAGAGATTCTTTGGAAACCGGGATATATTTGCTTCGTGCATTGGTGGTGCCGGAAGATTTGGAAAACAACGAAATGGTAGAATCCCATAATACATTCTGCTCCCCTTTCATGACCCGCTCGATATACGGATACAGATCTTCGTAGGCCGAGACCGGTACTTTTTTATAATCTTCAGGATTGCGGATCGAAGAATAATTGAATTGCTTTCCCCATACAGTATCTTTTCCTCTGTGAAGGAGATAATGAAAAAGTTGTTCCTGCACACTGAAAGGATCTTTGCGGTAGGCATCTATTCTACCCATTCTCGCTTTCAGAAGTGCTCTTATGATGCTATTTACAAGTGCCACCGGTTGTTGATTTTATTACTCTTTTATTTGATCCAAACCGGAATGGTCTTGTTTTTCCAGGATATCGTCTTTTCTTTTTAGCTCGAAATATTTTCCAAGGTATACTTTTCGTACCATTTCGTCGGCCGCCAGTTCTTCGGCTGTTCCCGAACGTAAGATCTTCCCTTCAAACAGGAGGTACGCCCGATCAGTGATCGAAAGCGTTTCATTCACATTGTGATCCGTGATGAGAATTCCTATATTCTTTCTTTTTAGTTTCGCTACAATGGTCTGGATTTCTTCTACCGCGATCGGGTCTACTCCGGCAAACGGTTCGTCCAGCAGGACAAACTTAGGGCTGACGGCCAGGGAGCGTGCGATCTCTGTTCTCCGCCGTTCTCCTCCGGAAAGCACCATTCCCAGGTTTTTCCGTACATGGGTCAGACTGAATTCGTCCAGCATCTCCTCTACTTTATCAAGCTGCTGTTTTTTAGACAAATTTGTCATCTGGAGTACCGAAAGTATATTTTCTTCTACTGTCAGGGTACGGAAGACAGATGCTTCCTGCGCCAGGTACCCAAGCCCTTTGCGGGCACGTTCGTACATAGGAAGTTTGGTGATCTCCTCATTGTCCAGAAAGATCTTTCCTTCGTTAGGCTTCACCAATCCTACGATCATGTAAAAAGTAGTGGTTTTCCCCGCCCCGTTAGGACCCAGCAGCCCTACGATCTCGCCTTGTTCTACCTGTACGGATACATTACTGGCTACTACGCGGGTTTTATATTTTTTTAATAAATTTTCTGAACGTAAGATCATTCTCTGATAAATTTTATATCCCGGATCTGCAATTGCAGGGATTTTTCTCCGTTAAAATCATTCTCCTCTACCGAGAAACAGAGATTGAATTTATCTCCTTTTTTGATTCTTTCAAAATATTGCGGCATCCCAAACCCTATCGCCTCATATACAGCAGAATCGCCCTGCCGCAAATAAAGTTTCAGGTGCTGGTCTTTCAGCAATCGTGCCCTGCCGTCGTCGTATACTTCCTCACTTACGAACACCGGTTGCATATTTTGCGGACCGAAAGGAGCCATCTGTTTCAGGATCCTGTAAAATTTAGGAGTGATCTCCTCCAACCGGATCTTCTGATCTATTTCTATCCGGGGAATAAGTTGTTCCGGTTGGATACGGGCGGCGACCACCTGTTCAAATTTTTGCCGGAAGGCTTCCACATTCTCAACTTTCATAGTAAGTCCCGCGGCATACATATGCCCGCCAAACTGCTCCAGCAGATCCGAACAGTCGGCAATTGCCGCATGGACATCAAAACCGGTGACCGAACGGGCAGAACCCGCGGCATGGTTGCCGGATTTTGTCAGGATGATGGTAGGCCGGTAGTATTTTTCAATGCACCGCGAGGCTACGATCCCGATCACCCCTTTGTGCCAGTCTTCTTTGTACAGTACCGTCGATTTTGCGGTCATCATCAGCTCATCACTGCGGATCATATTGACCGCCTCTTCGGTAATGCTCATGTCTACATCTTTGCGCGTCAGGTTTTTATCGTTCAGGTTGGCGGCGTGTTCCGTAGCTTCCCCTTCCGTTTTCGCGATCAGGAGCTGTACCGCTGCTTTTGCATGGGCTATACGCCCGGCAGCATTGATTCTTGGACCGAGACCAAAGACAATATTACTTACTTCCCGGATCTTTTTGTATCCCGCCACATCTGTCAGGGCCCGGATCCCCGGCCGGGGTTTTTGATTGATCACCTGAATACCCAGGTAGACCATCGCACGGTTTTCACCCGTGATCGGCACAATGTCAGAGCAGATCGCAATGGCTACCAGGTCGAGGTACAGGAAAAGACGGTCGGTATTCAGCCCTTTGCGGAGACACAAGGCTTGAAGCAGCTTGAAGCCCACGCCGCATCCGCACAGTTCTTTGTAAGGGTACGGACAGTCTTCGCGCTTGGCATCCAGTACTGCTACCGCCGGAGGAAGTTCATCGCCCGGAAGGTGATGATCACATACAATAAAATCGATGCCCAGTGTATTGGCATACGTTATTTTATCAACGGATTTAATGCCGCAGTCAAGACTGATGATGAGTGAATAACCATGTTCGGAAGCCCAGTCAATCCCTTGCCGGGAAATACCATACCCTTCTTTGTAACGGTCCGGGATATAGTAGTCGAGCAGTGGATGATAGGTCTGTAAGAAATCATAGACCATGGCCACAGAAGTGGTCCCGTCTACATCATAATCCCCGTAGATCAGGATTTTTTCCTGGTTGGCAAAAGCCTGTTCGATCCGGTCGATCGCCCGGTCCATATCCTTCATCAGAAAAGGATCGTGGAAATCACTGGTCGAAGGCCGGAAGAAGCGATGCGCTTTTTCGAAGCTGTCGATATGCCGTTGTACCAGCAGGGTAGACAGGCGGGAATCGATGTGGAGGGCAGAAGCCAAAGAATTTACCTTATCGGGATCAGGAATAGTTTTAAAAATCCATCGTTTTTCCATGTTGCAAAATAATCATAAAGGAGGAAAGATGGAAAGAATCACAAAAGGAAAGAAACATTCCGGGAGAGAAAGGCTTATGCGACAGGATGATTTTATCCGGAATCCAGGCTATAATATTCTGCTTCCGTAAGAGTTATTTTATATATATCTTAGCAACCGGATTTTATAAAAAAGACAAATGAACAGGCTACTTTTACTGGTATTACTTCCCTTGAGTTTCTCATTGCTTTCGATGGACACTCCCAAAATGCCCAAAAGAAAAATATACGACGGCGTGAGCATCCTGATGCCCGAAGATTTTGTGGTCATGTCTGATAATGATATTGCGGCAAGGTATCCTTCTACCAAAAAACCGCTGGCAGTATACATGAGTGCTGATACCAAAGCAGATTTCAGTATGAACAATACCAAAGCAAAATTTGCTGGTCAGGATACTAAAATGCTTCGGGAGATCTACCGCGCTACGATCATAGAAACCTATGATACGTCCAGTGTAGGAGGGGACGATCCTTTCAGAAACGACCGGGTTAAAAAATCCTTTAAGTTTCTGAGCGAAGGAATTAAGACCGTTAATAAAAAAGAATATGCTTATTTTGAATATACCTCCGAATTCGGAAGTGTAAAAAAATACAACTACATCATGTATGCCGTACACAAGAAGCATGTATTGATCTTTAACTTCAGCTGTGATCAGCGTGCAATGAAAACCTACCAGCCGATCGCCCATGCCATGATGAATTCCGTAAAAGTAAGCCCTAAGCTTACGATGCCGGATTATGTACTGCAGCAGAATAATATGCAACCGAAGAAAAGACAAACCCCTCAGGACCTTCTTGAAATGCAGAATAAGAACAAGTCCAAAGTAAAAAAATAATGCTGACACCTTTCTCCGACGAACATTTCATGAAGGACGCCTACAAGGAAGCGATGTATGCTTTTGAAGAAGGCGAAATTCCGGTCGGGGCAGTAGTGGTTTGCAACAACAGGATCATTGCCCGGGCCCATAATCAGACCGAAAGACTTACCGATGTCACGGCTCATGCCGAAATGGTGGCGCTGACCGCAGCTTCTAACTTTTTGGGAAGCAAATACCTGAACGAATGTACCCTCTATGTCACTCTGGAACCTTGCGTGATGTGTGCAGGAGCTTTGCAGTGGGCACAACTGGAGCGGCTTGTATATGGAGCTTCGGATGAAAAGAGAGGTTATGCCCGTCTGAGCCAGGCCGTGCTTCATCCCAAAACAGAGGTGGTATCGGGCATCATGGCGAAAGAATGCGGACAATTGGTCAGGGATTTTTTCGGAAGGCTCCGTGGGTAATGCCCACGACCAACTGACAATATAGTTTGTAGCAACAGGTGTACTCCTGTCTGATTTTTTTTAAATGACTATCCGCTTATAGTACACTAAATGTTAAACTGCTAGAATATCCCGGCATCCATGGCTTGTCCTCTGATGATAGGTATCAAACTTTATTATTAAACGGTAAAGTTATGATAGGACAATACAGGTTCTTCCTTAAGTTGCCCCTGACAAGACACAGGTATAAAGCACTTGAATACATCCCGATACTCAATTTTTTTTATTGCGTAGTAAAAGAATCTCCCGGAAGATATTCCCGGATTGTGAAGAGAAAACTCCTTTTGAAAAGGTGATGTAAAAGTAAAACCAGGGAGTAAAACAGTAAAATGTGCACTGGTAAAATTCCGGTATTAAAGTAGATTATTTTAATTTTTGATTTTTCCTGTTATTCTTTGGATCAGACCGGAAGGTTATTTTTAATTCAGAGAAAAGCATCATGAAAAATCGTTTGTATTATTTTTTAGTAGCGGCATGTTTGTGGAGTCTGCCGTTTTTACTTTTCGGACAGCAGGTTTTCCCCGGAGGAGGCCTTGGCAGTTATAACCTGACCTATCCACCGGAGATCTGTCCCGATCCGGGAGCCTGTAATTTTGACCTTTACAACCTGGTAGGAGGAGGGAACGTGGCCGCTATGTCTAAAGGAAGCACCTATCCCGGACCTTTTCAAACGCACAACTGGTGGAACTCTTCCTTATGGAATGTGGCCACCCCTGCCTGTGTAGGAGACATCACTACCACCGTCAATATGCATTCGGATGTGATGCGTCCTTTCCCCGTAGTACACCTGGAATCCAAACCCAATGGACAGGTGATCCGGCACCGGGAACTCGCTTTGAACGGAGGTGGTCCCAACAACACCGGCAGTTTTTTTGCCGACGAAGACATCACAATCGGAATGGTCAATGCGGGAGCCAATGAGTTTTATTCCTGTCCCCGTACCGATGTCATGGACTACGGCGATATGCATGTGACCCTCCGGCAGGATTTCGGAAGTGGCAACAGCCTGCAGATGACCGCAAGCTCCGGCTGCCCTTTCATGTATTTTCAGAAAGAAGGAACCGCAGAGGCCGGAGTGCTGCTCTTTTTCCTCAGGGCAACCGCTGTTTCCTCTTCCGGAAATTCGGTGACGATTCACCGGAGCATCAACTACGGAGACTATCACCAGCGGTATTATTCATTGTTTTTCCCTCCCGGTACCACGATCAGCGGAGACGATGGTGCTACGTATATTCCCATCGCTTCCATCCCGCACAACGGTACCACCGAATGGGGAGGGAACAATCGCTATTTCAGGATCCGGCTCCCTGCCGGGGTCAATTATTTTACAGTCGCAGTACCACCCGATACTACGCAGGCTACCCTTGATCTGTACGAACAGCATGCGTTTAATTTTATTACAGACACAAGGTTTACGTATGCGTACAACGAAGCCACGGCCACCCTTACCAATACCTATACGACCACGACTGTAAACGTACTGGGAGGAGCCAATACAGGACCGCTGCTGGCGCAATACCTTCATCAGTACACCCATAGTCCGGAGCATCCGGGCAATTTTACGGGAAGATCCTACCGCTCCGCCAGAGGAACGATGCGGGTCTGTACCGGAAATGTTTTTACCACGGTCATGAAAAACTACGGCTTTCTGCCGGCACTGGGCTGGGCCAATACCGCTGACCAGGCACAGTTGAATACATTTGTCAGCAACTATGCCGCACGTGGTTACAGCAATGTAGACTGCGGCACGCCGGTATACGGAGCATTCGGCTCCCTCCACGAAGCCGCGCGGATCGCAGAGATCGCCCATGCGGTCGGGAATATTGCCGCACGCGACAAGCTGCTGGATATTGCCAAGCAGGGAATCCAGACCTGGCTTACGGCACCCAATGGAGAGTATTACGGAATGTACTATTATGACCGGGATTTTAACTGGCTTACTCCATTTCCTTCGGCTTTCGATGCCGACAGACTGTTGCAGGATTCTCACTTTCATCACGGATACCTTGTCTATGCCGCAGCGATCGTAGCCCGTTTTGAACCGGACAATACCTGGGCCACACAATGGGGGCCTATGATCGAACTGGTGATCCGGAACATCAACGATTATCAGCGAAACATGACTCCGCCTCCGGGTGGACCGGATGCTCCCTGGTTTCCTTATCTCCGGTATTTCGACCCCTATGCTGGTCATTCCTGGGCCGGTCATGATGCTTCCAATCAGGAATCTGTTTCCGAGTCGATCAATTTTGCGGCAGGCTGTGCTTTGTGGGGAGAGACCGTAGGCAATACAGTGATCCGCGACATGGGAATTATGTTGTATGTACAGGAAACCGAGGCCGCAAGGACCTATTGGTGGGATGGAGCCCGTATCGGGGTCAACCGGAATCCTTTTGCCTTGAATTACAATCACTATCATGCTGGTATCCTGGGACGGGACGGAGTGGCCTATGCTACTTTTTTCGGTGCCGATCCTCATTATATTCATGGCATCACGTATGTACCGATCACCGGATCTTCTCTGTGGATGGGAGTAGACGCTGTCGGTGCTGCCAATCAGCAGGACGATTTCCAGACTGCTTTTGGCGGCCCTACCAACGGTTCGGGAGGATTCTGGTCTACCGTCATGCTGATGCAACAGGCGGTGTACGATGCGGCCACTGCGAAAAACCGTTTTCTTACAGAAGCCGTTCCCGGAGGCTGGGGGGGCAATGATTACAGGGTAGATGGCCTTTACTGGATCAGTACGTTCGACAGTGTAGGAGTGGTAGATCCCACTGTTCAGGCGAATGTCGCTTCTTTTGCTGTTTTCAGGAAGGCCACCTGCAAACATTATATGATCTATAACGCCCGGGGAAAAGGAACCCGGACGGTGACATTCAGCGATGGAGAGGCTTTTGTCGTTCCCGATGATACGATCATTACGTTTAAAGTTTGTTCAACCCCACTTCCGGTAACACTGCTGGAATTCAGCGGCCGCCGGGAGCATGAGGGAGTGGTCCTGCAGTGGGTTACTACAGACGAGCAGCACACCGCTTATTTTGGGGTGGAAAGAAGCTGCGATGGAATTCATTTTGAAAAGATCGGTCGTGTACAGGCCGCGGTGTACAGTAGTGCGAAAGAATATTATCGGTTTACCGATGAAGACCCGTGTCCGGGAATATCTTATTACCGGTTGAAACAGGCAGACCAGGATCAGTCCTATGCCTATAGCCGTATCATTATGGTTTCCGAAACGGGAGCCGTCTCCGGAAATGTATTTTTATATCCTAATCCTTCTTCCGGAGAGGTAAAAATATCCGTGCATTCCGGCGACAGGCAGTGGATGGAGGTAACGATCTACGATCTGCTGGGGAAAGAACTCCTGGCGGAGGAATTTCTGGCTGGAGCGGGAGAGACCGTCACCACGTTTGACCTTTCGGAGTTCGCTTCCGGAAATTATACGATTATTGTGACTGAAAAACAGGAAGGTATCAGTACCCGTATCCGGTGGGTGAAGTTCTGACAGATACCGGTCCGGGAAAAAACAGAAAAAAGGAGGAAATTTCCCGGTTTAGCTTTTTGTAAAGTCTCAAAATTCTTCTGTACTTTTAGATTTTATATAATATCTTTACCTGACTGATATTTTCAGTCTGAATTTTTGTTAAACATATAAAGAATACAATAATATGGCTTTTGAATTACCTGCGCTTCCATATGCATCTGATGCACTGGAGCCACATTTTGACAAATTGACCATGGAGATCCACCATGGCAAACATCACAATGCGTATGTGACTAACCTGAACAATGCGATCAAAGGAACAGAATGGGAAAACAGCTCCATTGAAGATATCCTTAAGAATATAGGCAAACTTGCTCCTGCAGTACGTAACAACGGAGGGGGACATTACAACCACTCTTTGTTCTGGACAGTGATCGGTCCTAACAAAGGAGGAAAACCAACCGGAGCACTTGCAGAAGCGATTGACAAAAAATTCGGATCGTTTGATAAATTCAAAGAAGAGTTTGCCAATGCTGGTGCCACCCGTTTTGGTTCAGGATGGGCATGGCTGATCGTAGCAGACGGAGAAGTAGCTATCTGCTCTACGCCAAACCAGGATAACCCACTAATGGACATTGCCGAGAAGAAAGGCACGCCTATTCTTGGCCTGGATGTTTGGGAGCATGCGTACTATTTAAAATATCAGAACAGAAGACCAGATTACATAGCTGCGTTCTGGAACGTAGTAGACTGGGATGCGGTAGCGAAGAGATTTGCTGCTGCGAAGTAGTTTGCTGAGAAATAACCGAAATGATAAACCCTTTCCGGCATCCGGCCGGGAAGGGTTGTTTTTTTGATCAAACCTTCTTCTTCCCTGTCACCTGCTCGGAGTTTGTAAACAGTTTATAGCCTACAAAACAAATTAACGATATGATCAGAAATGCCATCATTTTTTAACCCTTTATATCTATATATACGGCATTTATTATGCCAGGTAAGCGGTTTCAATGAGTTTTTTTTAAAATAGTATTAAATCTAGTGCAAATGTGGTTAAAGTTTGAGGTAAGTTCTCCTTTTTATGGATCCATGGTCCATACAGTCCTATGGGAATGTCGGCTTCAACGTGTAACTTTACTGCACTAAATGGCGAAAGAGTTCGTTATGAGAAAAAATATGAAAAGAATAGCAGGTATATTGGTTGTTTTAATGCTGATCCCCGTAGCAATGGCGATTGGCCAGAAAACTATCCTGGAATTGGAAATGAAGGGAGGGAAAGCACAAAATGTCTTTTCCACCTCGGATAGTTATGGGAATCTTGCGTATATTTTTCAGGGTACAAAGTCCATTCAGATCACGTTGCTTGATGCTACCTGCAAAATACTGGGCGAGTTCCTGATCGCCCGGGACGAAGCAGAAAAGAAAAATGTGATCATCGGTGCTACGCTCTCTGCTCAAAATGTGGTCGTGTACCTCTATGACGATAAGGAAAGAAATTTTGCCTCCCTGGTGGTAGATCGTTTTACCGGAGCTTATCAGTTCAATCCTTCCATCGGGTCGATCTCTAAACACGAATTTATTCTCAAATCCTTCGAAATGGAAGGCCGGTTCTATTCGATGGTGATCCCTCAGTATAAAAATACCGTCTTGCTTTTTACTTCTGATGAAGGAAGTAATTTTGACGTAAAGACCTACGAGATAAATTTCCCCACGTTGTATGCCAAGCTTTCGACCAAGAACGATGAGCTGAACCAGAAGACAGAAACCCCTGTAGGCATAGAACGGATAACCTATACACTGGAGAGCAATGTAAAATCTGCTTACCCTTCCAAAAAGCTGTATACATATGGCAACCGGATCTACATGACCTTTGAGGAGCCTGCTCACACTCACCTGGTCATTATTGATCCACTCCAGGCCTCGGCGATCTACAGAAAGCTGAACTTCTCGCTCGATAAAAGTAAGGATGCTATGCCCAGGCAAGGCAATTCTTTTCTGTACAAAGGAGACCTGTTTCGTGTTACCATGAGCAGCGACCAGTTGAATCTTATTGTGGTCACCCTGGATTCGATGCAAATGCTCAAAAGCTACAATGTTTTTCCTGATCAGCCTATTTCGTTTATCAATGGTTTTATCATAGAAGACGGCAACGATATCAAGGAAAGAGTGATCAAGAATACACAGCAGTATTTCAGAAAACTAAGCAAAGGAAAACTTGCCGTAGCTGTCAACGATCTGAACGATGGCCGCTACAGAACAGAGATAGGAGCCTACGAAGAAGTTACCGTATACCGCAATACCGGCTACGGAGGATATCCTGTTTCG
>CAYTGJ010000118.1:3740-14529 GCA_964437245.1 uncultured Chitinophagaceae bacterium | reverse complement strand
GGCCGGGCTCTGTCAATGCCCGGCCGGCAGGAACAAGCCCCGCAATCCATCGTAGCATAAAAAGGATTGTTGGCGCTGCTGGCGCCATGCCCTACCACATACACGATGGCCGCAAACTCTTTCACAAGTCCTATACTTCTCAGCAGGTCTTCTACCCGCTGGGTCATTTCATCAACGGTAAAACCGATCTGAAGACCATTTTCCCGGTCGGACGGGTCTTCGTTCACAATAGTGAGCTGGTCATCCTGGTACATATGCCTGAACGAAGTAGCGGTCGTCACACTCATGGTAGGTCTGAAAATGGTCAGGACCAGCCGGAGTGCCGACCAGAAGCCTAGTGTCTGGGAAGTAAGCCATCCTCCCAGCAGCGAATGGGTACGTTTGGTAAAATGGGCATCGTATTTTCGTTTCCCATGGTTGCCTACCTCCTTGATCAGGTACCGGGGAGTAACCGGGGCCGGACAAAGTTTGGTATAGAACTTTCCTTCTTCCGGCTGGAAATAAAACTCCACATTGAAAAAACCGGGAGTTCCAAAGGTTTCACAATCCGGATCAACTCTTTCCAGGTAATCTCTGAACGAGGTCTCCCTGTCGTCAATACAGAACATGGCCTGAAAACTTTTTTGCTGTGGCAGAGCAGGCTGTTCAGGCTTAAGCAGAAGTCCTGCCAACACCTGGTCATAATAGGTCCACTCATACGCTTCCTGCCAGATAGCCAGAATCTCGTCAAACTCTGTTTCCTGTACAGGAGCAAAAAGATCCTCTGGTTTTTCTTCCATCCGGATGGCCAGCGGTGCCCATATATTCTCTCCGAACTTTCTGTCCAGTGCATCGATTTCCAGCAGCAGTTCTACCACGATGAGGTCATGGAGACTGATTTTACGGGAATCCAGCAAGGACTCGGGATGGTCTTCCAGTACCGACACCATGCCGGACCATCCCTGGTGGGCAAACTGCTGATCAAACAGGTAATGCTGATACAACGATTCGTCGCCCACCACTATTTTCAGCAGCTCCGCAATATCTGTCTGACCGGTCAATAATAATTTTTTAGCCCTCCTGGTATAAAAGAAACTGGTAAAACTATTTTGCTCCAGCTCTTTGAGCGATGCTAACAAACCATTTTGCCATACGGGAAAATTCCAGATCGAAATCCCCTGATCCAGGTAACTGCAAAGGATCCGGAACAATGTAGGATGAACAAGTGAATCAAGATCGGTCTTATAAGCTTTTTTCCAATGCGCACGCAACGTCCTTATTCTTGGTACAGGAAAATTATCGTATTTTTTATGAAGGACTTTTTCCTTCCATTCCGCTACCTGATGAGGTGATTTTCTACCGGCTATAATTCTTTCCAGAATATCCTCTTTGATCTTCCCTTTCTGGTACAACGCCCTGAACTCAGTCATGGAAAGAAAAACTTTATAGCCAAAGATCTCTGCAGCAGTATTGAGCCCTTTAAAGAAATCGAGATGCTGGAACGCCTGCAGATTGTTCTGAAAAATAAAATCTTTCAGAGGAGCCTGAGCCGGAAGGTATTTTTTCAGTTCCTGAATTACAGTGTGCTCGTTGAATGGTGAGGGGGCTGATTTCATACTCAATTACCTTTTAAAAGTCAAAGCATTGTGCGACATTTCCGCTAAACTTTGACCTAATTAACAACACGATTCTGAAGAAGATCTGTAGACGGTCTCCGGAGCCGGTAAACCGTTTCGAAAAAGAGTAAGAAAAAGAAGGAACGACCGGCAGATCGTACACAAGTGGTGGTTGCTTTTAGGATGTTGCAGATAATTTTTAGTACGATTTCCGGAGAAGAAAAAATGATATACGAGATACCGGATACCGTTTTTTTGCTCGTCCCCAGACCAGTCAGCAGGTGAAGCTGAAGAACTTCGTCAGAACCAACCTGAAACCGGGTGTCAGCAAGAGTAACAGTATACAGATCGTGAGATTATTCTTCTATTATGGTATTTCTGTTTCCTGGCTGGTCCCCAGACCAGCCAGCAGCACCTCCGGTATCTTCTTCTACAACACCTTAAATTCTATCCTCCGGTTTTTGGCCCTGTTTTCGTCGCTGGTATTAGGTACTACCGGTTTGCCTTCGCCATAGCCTTTGTAGCTGAGCTTGGCAGCAGGGGTTCCGGCATTAACCAGATAATCGTACACTGCTTTGGCTCTTTTCCTGGAAAGTTCCAGGTTGTCGGCATCGGAGCCTACATCATCGGTATGACCTCCCAGTTCTATGGAGACAGAAGGATTCACGGTCATGAAAGCAATTATTTTATCCAGCTCAGCCGTCGATTTTTCTTCCAGCTCATAGGAGTTGTGTTCAAAGAAAATATTGTTCAGCACCACCGAAGATCCTTGTTTGATCGGATGCAAAGGGATATCCAGGGCAAGCGGATTGAAAACGGAAGGATTTTTATAATCGAAAAAACTGCTAAAAAACAAATAGCCTTCCTTACTCACATTCAAGGCGTATTCGCTTCCTTCCGTCAACACCAGCAGGTATTCTCCTGTGACAGGGTCGGAACCTACCTGTTGTTTCACCTGGTTGGTCTTAAGATCGATCATTTCAATTTTGGCAGACAATTTCTTTTTGGTCACTGCATCATAGACTGTTCCTTTGGCATACGTACTTTTATTTTCTTCACGAAGTTCTTTCGGCACATCAAACTCAAAAAGCGTGGACGGAGGGTTGACCGATATTTTTTTATCATAAATGTAATAATACCCTTTTGTGCCGTCAGCAGTAATGAACAAGGTTCCTTCATGATCCTGGGTATTGATCGGATAACCCACATTTTTAGGCACAGACCATTCCTTCCCTATTTTTTTGGTACAAAACACATCGTAACCTCCCATCCCCGGCAGGCCGTTGGAAGAGAAATAGAGAGTATTGCCACTTGCATGAATAAAAGGGGCTACCTCATCGGCTTTTGTATTGATACCCGGTCCCATATTCTGGGCTTTGGACCAGGAACCGTTTTCGGTAAGTTTCGAATACCAGATATCCATCTTCCCTTGTCCTCCCTGACGCTCGGAAGAAAAATAAATGGTCCGTCCATCGGCAGAGATCGAAGGCTCCGAATCCCAGGAAACGGAGTTGATGTCTCTTCCCATAT
The DNA here is from genome assembly GCA_964437245.1 of uncultured Chitinophagaceae bacterium. Lineage (GTDB taxonomy): Bacteria > Bacteroidota > Bacteroidia > Cytophagales > Cytophagaceae > JANYCO01. Next base: position 11,404 of record CAYTGJ010000118.1, on the reverse strand, counting down.
TTACCGGTTCACTCCACTCCTCTCCTTCTCTGTAAGAAATATAAAGATCACAACCTCCTACTGCGTCAGGCCGGTTGCAGGCCGCAAATACCAGTGCCCGCCCGTCGGCAGACATGGTAGGAGCTCCTTCGTCCATCGGTGTATTTATCTTTTCAGAAATGGAAACAGGATGTCCCCATACCCCGTTCTCTTTTTTCGAGATCATAATATCTCCTTTTGCATTCCGCTCGGAAGTACGGATCACATAATAGATCATCGTCTGCTGATCAGCCGTAAGAATGGGATATGCCTGTACATGAAAATTATTGATGGTCGGGCTCATTTTCACCGGTTTGAAATCAAGCGGGTGTTGTTTAGCATCCAGGGCAAAATCACAATTCTTACTACCTCTCTCCGATTGCTCTGTCAGTTGCTTATCGTCCGGCTGTACTTTGAGTACCATCTGGTAATATTTTTTGGCTTCCTCGTATTGTCCTTCTGTAAAACTATAATCGGCCAATACAAAATAAGCACCTGCCATGGGTTTGAAATCCGGTTTTAGTTCCGCCGCCTTTTTGAAAGCATTACGGGCCTTTTCCTTATCTCCGAAAAGTTTATGTACGGCTCCAAGTTTCATATAAGCCTCTACAAAGTTGGGATCTTTTTCAATGGCTCCATACAGTGCAAGCTTGGCGTCGTCAAATTTACGAGCCTGAATATAATGTTCTGCCAACTGATAATTCTGAATCGCTTTTTTATGAGTAGTGCTCAGATTTTGGGAGAAAGCTGTTATACTCATCCACAAGACTACGAGCAGCGTAGTAAGAAACCTGTTGTACATAACAAAATACTTTTTAAAATTAGACGTATTACCCCTAAAATACGATTTTTTCTTCGTTAATAAGAGATAATAATTCTTTTTGTTTTATAAAAAGGGGGAAAAACGATTCTTCTTTCACCGGAAAATCATCCGGAGCTGTATTAAGGAATATTCATGTATTTATGCACCTGCAACGAGAGCTCCCACTGAGGATGGGCTTTCACGTACTCAATGATCAATGGCAGCATTTCTTCCTGCCTGGACCATTCGGGCTGGAGAAAAAATCTGGTCGGACTACCATCGGGTTGGTTTTCTTTGATCAGCCTGAAATATTTTTCGGCAAATTCAAAATCTGATTTATTAAAAATAATTGCCTTGAGTTCGTGTACAAAAGGGAAAATGCTATTGACCGGTTCTTTAAATTTTTTGGGAGAAAGACATACCCAATCCCACTCTCCTGTCAGTGCATGGGCACCGGAGGTTTCAATATGGGTGCGGTAGCCTTTTCGTTTCAGAGCAGTGGTAAGGGCGCTCAGGTCATGCATGGCCGGTTCTCCTCCTGTAACGACCGCAATACGTCCGGGATGTTGAGCGGCCTCTTCGACTATTGTCTCCACGGCTATCTGCGGATGCTTTTCCACTTCCCAGGAATCTTTCACATCACACCAGTGACACCCTACATCGCATCCGCCGAGACGAATAAAATAGGCGGCGTGTCCCTGATAAAAACCTTCTCCCTGTATGGTATAGAAAGCCTCCATCACAGGATAGGTCAAAGTATGTTCGGCAGGTAACGACAAGATAATTGATTTAAGATCCGGATACAAAAGTAATCAATCGTGGAGTAGAATCAAACCGATGGCCGGTTGTACACTTCAGGAACCAGCTTTTCCGGAACGATGGTAGCATCGGAAATACTAAAACGAATGTTTCCGGGAATTTCCCTGAGAAAGGGGATTCCCGGAAACAGTACTGTCTATCCGTATATTTCTTTTTTCGCAGCTTTGAGCGTATTGGTCAGCAACGAACAGATCGTCATCAGTCCTACTCCACCCGGTACCGGCGTGATATGACTTGTCTTCGCCGCCACCTCATCAAACTTGACATCCCCGATCAGGCGGAATCCTGTTTTTTTGCTGGCGTCTGCGATACGGTGTATTCCTACATCGATCACCACAGCTCCTTCTTTCACCATGTCGGCCGTGACAAATTCCGGTTTCCCGATGGCTACGATCAGTATATCTGCCTGGCGGGTGATCTCTTTTAAATTAGCGGTCTTACTATGACAAATCGTAACGGTCGCATTGCCCGGATAGGTGTTTTTAGCCATGAGAATGCTCATCGGGGATCCGACGATATTACTTCTTCCAAGCACCACACAATGCTTGCCCTCTGTCGGGATCTTATACCGTTCCAGTATCTCAAGCACTCCGTTCGGGGTAGCAGAAATATAGGAAGGCAATCCCAGTGCCATCCGTCCTACATTGGAAGGATGAAAACCGTCCACGTCTTTTTCCGGAAGGATGGTATTGGTGATCTTATCGGCAGAAAGGTGTTTCGGCAAAGGAAGCTGTACGATCAGCCCATCAATATCCGGGTCATTATTGATCGCTTTTACCTGATCAAGTAATTCCTGTTCAGTGGTATTTTCCGGAAGTTTTACATGGGTAGATTTAAACCCTACACGCTCGCAGGACTTTACTTTATTATTTACATAGGTTTCGCTGGCTCCGTCGCTGCCTACAATGATTGCCGCCAGATGAGGAACCTTTCCTCCTTTTTCTTTTATTGATTTTACTTCTTCGGTAATTTCGTTCAGAATTTCTTCCGATAATTTTTTTCCGTCTAAAAGGATCATGGACTTATTTGATTTTAAGGAAACGCAAGTTACTATTTATTTGGGGAAGGAGAAAAAGAGAAAGTGGTTTGCATAAAAACAACCATTTTGGCGGCATGGTATTGACATTTAACTTACTAAATATCAATACCATTGCGGAGACAGGCGTTCTCACAGGCACAGCGCACCCTCTTTCCGCCTGTCCTTAAAAAGAAGGTGCGGACGATTTATCCTTGCCCAGGGAAATCTTATAATTTTCAGGATTTCCAGTAAGCTGTATGTTGAGGAATCGTGTTCTTTTTCCGGGATCCGCATACTGGATCGCATCTTCCCGATCAGGGTCAATGTCTTCCTTCTTCTTCCCAAACAGTTTGTTGGCCGCTACATTGGTAACGAGACTCAACGGGACACGCAGATAATACTCCATATTCATTTCCATATCCTGCTTGCCGGAAAACTCTACAAACCCAAGGGAAGAGTTAATCCGCATATTCGAAATGGAAAGGACTCCTTTGCTCAGATCAATATGATTGGTGAGTGTATCAAAAAGAACTTTTTTAAGATTTTTATCAATAAAATAATCTGACAAACAATCCAGCAAAGCATAGTTTTCCAACCGGCCTTCTACCACCTCCACCTCCATGTGAATTTCAGAATCGTCGATCTTAGGGACAAGATCGTTGTGCATGTGAATGTTTCCGGTGATCGTTCCTGAAAATTTACCATGCAGGTTTTCCGAAACAAGATGGTCCTGTCCAAAGTTATCAAACTTCCATAAAAACTTATCGAGGTCTATATTCCGGATCTTCATGTTAGGACTGAAATAAATTTTCTTTGGATCGGATCCATTAAAGTATCCTCCTGAAATATCAAACGTTCCTCCGGCTGCCTCCAGGTGCATCTGGTCTATGTAGACATAATGCTCCGGTGTAGTGCGCAGTTTTGAATTCAGGTTTTGTATCAGATACCGGTGGTAATTGAGTTGGTTCACTTTTACGTCAAACGTCATGTTGGTAAATGGAAGCTCGTAAATATTGAACCCACTGTCATGATCCACGCTGGTCTTCCCTGCAGAGGAAGAGACCGGAGTATAGTTCAGCAGCTCATCAAGGTCAAGCCTGGACGAAATAAATTTAAAATGATTGTCACGCTTTTTAATACTTTCATCCTCTCCCAGATAATAGTGCAGAGTGGTATAAAAATCAGAACGCCCCATTTTTCCTGAAAAATTTTCGACCACCAGATGCTTGTCCTCATAATGAAATCTCCCTTTAAAATTCTCGAAGCGTAAAGGATGCACTTTCATTTTAGTATCAAACTTATCGAAGTAAACGTCAATAGATTTCAGATCTTTCCTGAAGTGTAAATCGGCATATCCATGCATTTTACTATTCTTCAACTCTTCGTGCCGGTATTCCTCAGGAACATATGCTTCTCCTTTGTACGCAAAAAGGTCTTCCAGCTTCAAAAGCTTTGAGGTAAAATTGAATTCCAGCTTGGTATCACCCTCCGGGTCTTCTTCAAACCACAAGTCATAGTGCTTAAGCCTTCCCGAAAAAAGGAAATCACTTTTATCGATCATTCCTTTAAAGTCTACTACCCTGAAATTTTCCTCGTCTATAAAAACATCTGCATGAAAGTCGTGCAGCGTATGAGGATAGTGTTTTAGTTTAGCATACAGGTTCTCCACAAAAAACTCCCCGACAGGAAGGTTCGGAGATTCTGTAAATGCCTTGGCAGAACTTTTGAATGCCAGGTTTAACGAAAGATTTTCGATCTGCTCATTCACCGATTTTACAGAATCCGACCCTGTAAGCTCATAGAGATCCAACAGTTTACTTTTGATATCAAGGCTTGTTTTTACCGGCACTGCCGTATGATGAAGGATCGCCGGAAGATCACTGATGCTTCCCTTAATGGAAATATCCGAATGACCGATTGCCACAGAGCAGTATTTTATTTCTGCCTCATGTCCGTTCAACTCTGCATAGAGATCAAAATCTCTGACCGGCAACGCATAGGCATCTGATTTAAAACTCAGGTCTTCTATTTTTAATTGTGTAAAATACGATTCATTTAATTTTTCAATACTTTTTTCAGGAAACTGGAGATCGATAATGTCATGAAAATTCATCGTCAGCGATATTTTCCCTTTCAGGTTTTTTACGCCTTCCAATTCGAAAAATTTTGCCAGAAAATCCAGCTCAAAATCTGAGGTAAGCTGTAAATTTATATCGGGGGATTGAAAATTTTTAACTTTAAGGTTTCCGCTAAATCTTCCCGCTTCCGGCCGGGCAGAGAAATTCTCAATCCCAAATTCCATGGTTGTGATGTTGCGTTTTTCTCCGTTGTTGAAATACCCTGCAAAGTTCAGGTCTGCCAGTTTCTTATTGACCTTATAATTGTCAAAGTAGGCATTCTTACAGCCAAAAGAGGCTTCTATATACGGCGTATGACCGTTGATCGATTTTCCGTTGACGGATACATCAAAAAAAATATCGCCTTCGTTCTCATATTTTTTAAGAGTAGGAATCAATTCTTCCGGAGCCATAGCAATAAACAAATCAAAGTTTGATTTTTTGCCGGTGATTTTCATATCCAGAAACAGATCATTATTGAGATCTGCTGTTCCCTCAAAATTGAATTCAGCCCCCTCCAGTTTTATTGCCGTAGGTAAGAAGGTAACCATTCCTTTCTCTTTTAAGAAACTGATCTCTGTATTGGTTTCAAAATGTTTGTGTTTGAAAAAAGTGGTATCTCCTTTCTCAAGAATATTAAGTTCAAAACGGGCATCCACTGCTGCCACAATATATTCCGGAGAAGTTTCAAACCTGGAATCGGCTTTGGTAATATAGGCATCAATCTCTATGCTATCTTCTTCGTTGAATTTAGTAAGATTGATCTTTTCCAGTTTTATTTCTTTCAGATTCAGATGTAATTCCTGATCGGACTCATCCGTCTGCTGTTCCAGCGAAGACAGCGCTTTTACAATATTAAATTCTCCGTCCGGATGCTGTACAATATTCAGATTCCCGTTTGAGAGCTTTATTTTTTTGATATCCAGATCTCCTGAAAGAATGGTCCATAAATCGAACCCGATGTACAGGTCTTTGAGATCAACAATGGGAGTGGTATTTTTTTCCTTGTTTTCATAGACCTTTGTTTCTTTCAGATCAATCGAAACATACGGAAAGTTGGCAAATAAAGAGACGTGGGATTCTTTTAATTCAATATGTCCTTTGTAACCTTTGTTTACGCTTTCCAGCAATTGCCGGACAATTGCATCCTGTTGCCAGTAAAATCCACCGATCAAAATTACGAGAAATGCTACCGGTACTATTAGCAGACTCCAGAAAACATATTTTAAAACATTTCTTTTAAACATTTTATAATAAAGTTAAGGATGGTATACCGGTTTGGGAAGCGGTGACCATAACAGGAACCTCCGTAGAAAGTCGGTTTTATAAACCTGTCAATACCCGTCGTTCTGCCTCTACCCCACAGCATTATTCAATACCCTTTGTTTTACAATTGTTTTCCCGATCACCCGGCAACCGTACTGAACCTGCTTAATCCAGTTTCAGTACTGCCATAAATGCTTCCTGAGGAATTTCCACATTTCCTACCTGGCGCATCCGTTTCTTTCCTTTTTTCTGTTTTTCAAGGAGCTTACGTTTACGGGAAATATCTCCTCCATAACATTTTGCCAATACATCCTTACGCATGGCACTAAGGGTTTCTCGTGAAATGATCTTGGCACCGATCGCTGCCTGTATGGCTATTTCAAACTGCTGTCTCGGGATAAGCTCTTTTAATTTTTCACATAATTTCTTACCCCATTCGTATGCCTTGTCCCGATGCACAATTGCCGAGAGAGCATCCACCCGCTCGCCGTTCAGCAGGATGTCCAGTTTCACCATGTTGGATTGACGATAGCCGATCAATTCATAATCCAGGGAAGCATACCCGCGTGAAATAGATTTCAGTTTATCGAAAAAGTCAAACACCATTTCGGACAGCGGCATTTCAAAATTCATTTCCACCCGTTCTGCCGTAAGGTAAGTCTGGTTTTTCAACATCCCTCTTTTGTCCATACACAGGTTCATGATCGGACCTATATAGTCTGACTTTGTAATGATCTGCGCTTTGATAAAAGGTTCCTCTATATGATCGATCTTCGCAGGATCCAGCATCTCGGAAGGGGCATTTACAATATGTTTTTCACCCTTGGTATCAAATACCCAGAACTGTACCGAAGGCACCGTTGTAATCACGGTCTGATCAAACTCGCGCTCCAGTCTTTCCTGCACGATCTCCATGTGAAGCATTCCCAGGAAACCGCAACGGAACCCAAAGCCCAACGCTGCCGACGTCTCCAGCTCCCAGACCAGCGAAGCATCGTTGAGCTGAAGTTTTTCCATGGCATCGCGGAGGTCTTCAAAATCTGAGGTATCTACGGGATAAACCCCGGCAAATACCATAGGCTTCACTTCCGTAAATCCTTTGATAACATTTTTGCAAGGAGTCTCCACATGGGTAATAGTATCTCCTACTTTTACTTCCTTCGCCGTTTTGATCCCGGAGATCAGGTACCCCACATCCCCTGCTTCCACCTGGTCGCGTGGCTCTTTTCCTAAACGAAGGATTCCGATTTCATCGGCATAATATTCTTTTCCCGTCGCTACAAATTTTACTTTATCTCCTTTTCGCACGGTTCCATTATAACAACGGAAGATTACTTCTATCCCTCTGAAGGAGTTAAAAACAGAGTCAAAGATAAGTGCCTGCAAAGGAGCGGTTTTATCTCCTTTCGGAGCCGGTATACGTTTCACAATGGCTTCCAGCACCAGGTCTACTCCGGTACCGTCTTTTCCGGAAGCAGCAATGATACCATCCCGGTCGCATCCGAGAAGGTCTACCATCTGATCTTTTATTTCTTCGGGCATCGCCCCTGGTAAGTCTATTTTATTCAGTACCGGGATGATCTCCAGGTTATGCTCCATGGCAAGATACAGGTTTGAAATGGTC
>CAYTGJ010000118.1:0-3730 GCA_964437245.1 uncultured Chitinophagaceae bacterium | reverse complement strand
TCTGTGCCTCGATCCCCTGGGAGGCATCCACTAAAAGTAAGGCTCCTTCGCACGCCGCTATAGAACGGGATACTTCATACGAAAAATCTACGTGCCCCGGAGTATCGATCAGATTCAAAACATATTTTTTCCCTTCAAACAGGTAATCCATCTGGATCGCATGGCTTTTGATGGTAATCCCTCTCTCTTTTTCGAGATCCATATCGTCCAGAACCTGTGCCTGCATCTGACGGTTGGTAACCGTTTTGGTAAACTCCAAAAGACGGTCGGCCAGGGTACTTTTGCCATGATCAATGTGTGCAATGATGCAGAAATTACGTATGTTTTCCATTTAATTTTAAGTGTCAGATTTTTAGCATTTCAGATCCAGGCCATTTCCCTTCAGGGCTTCTCCGAAACCTGTCGCATAAGACAGCAAATTTAATAATTATTATTGTGATTCCGGCTAGATTAAAACAGATTTGAAAAACCGGCCATGAGAATATTTTTTCGGGTCTTATGATACAAGCTACTGAGAGAAACCATTTTACATATATTTAACCGTTTATCGCTCTGACGTTCTCGCTATCCTTCCGGAAGCCTGTTTCCAGCCTCCTGTGTTGACACTTGTTTCCCCTGCTTCTCTTCATGACGTTTAATTCTTTTTGGGAGAACGTTTTTCCCTGATTCTTATTCCTCTTCTTTTAAGGCGTACTACTCCTGCTTCTTTACCGTTCGTCGTGCTATTCTGCATTTCACCTAATATCGCTGGATTTTCATCCTTGATGTAAAAAATCTTTTTTACCTTTATACCAAGCCATTCAGAAAACATTGTGCATATCAAAAATTTTGTAACAAAAGCCATCGCGGTTGTTCAAAAAATCCTTGCTCCCTCATTTGACTCTATTTCCTGGCAGATCCTCTACCGGGTCGAGATATTAGGAATAGGGATGGCCCTGATCTACCTGATCTACGATTTCTTTTTCAACAAGGGACCTAATTATTTTTTCATCGAGGCAACGCTGTTTCCTATTTACCTTTTATTTCTATACCTGATCTTAAAATTTCCGGGCAACAAGATTGTTCAGAATTTAGTGGTCTTCAGCAATTTCACCTCTATGATCATCAGTTTTTTGTTCATTGCGGGTGATCATTACATCAGCACTCCCACAGTAATTGATTTTTCACTGTCTCTGCTGGTTGTCACGATGGTATACCGGCACTGGGAACGGATCTTCTGGACCTTGCTGCATGCCGCAGTACTTATCACGTTCATTACTTTGTCTATCTTTTCCTATGCAGATCCTCAGCCAGATCACTACATCCTGCTGTCTCACACGGATGTCCGGTTTGCCCATATAGAGATTTTTTCCCGGCTGATCTTCATTTTCATCCTGGGATTTACGCTGATCAAAGATTATGACCGCCAACGCATCCTTTTGATACAAAAAAACGAAGAAATAAATCATTTGAACAAAAACCTGGAACGGCTTGTAGAGTTGCGTACGGAAAAACTGAACAATGTCAATAAAAAACTGGGGGAATATTCTTTTATGAACTCACATAAAGTAAGAGCTCCGCTGGCAAGGATCATGGGGCTTCTGAACCTGATCCGGGCCGAAAAAGCGGCGACCAATGATCCGGAGATACACCAGTATCTTCAGTTATTACAGATGAGCGCCGAAGAACTTGATCAAATCATCAAGGAAATGAACACTCATCTGGCCGAAACCAAAGAGGCCAAATAAGCTTCTACTCAATACTTTTCAAAATTTCCGGACTGAGAGGGGAAACCGCTGATCCGTAAAAATTCTTTAGCACTCCTTTCTCATCAACAATATATTTAGAAAAATTCCAGACCGGCTCCTGGTTATTCCAGCCATTTTTACGCTCATCGGTAAGCCATTCGTATACGTTTCCCTGTGCAGGTTTCAATACCGACTGTTTCTTAAAAAGCGGGAAAGAAACCCCAAAATTCACTTTACAGAATTGTGCAATCTCCTGATCAGTCCCGGCTTCCTGTTCTTTAAAGTCGTTGGCAGGGAACCCAAGTATTACAAGATGTTCCTTGTTCTCCTGGTATAATTTTTCAAGTGCCTCGTACTGGTTGGTGTAGCCACAATTGGACGCGACGTTTACAAGCATAACTTTTTTCCCCCGGAATTCACTCATAGAAATTTCCTTGCCATTGTTGGCCACCGCCTTCAAATCATAAAAAGAAGCAATGGGTTCTACTTGTTCTTTATTGCTGAGACGTTTCCCCATTTTATTACTATCCTTGCCAGTCATTTTCATAATAAAAGGATAAAGCCACTTCAGTAATTTTTGTCTTATGGTCATCTTGCGTATGGTATGGTTTAAATTGGTGGTAGCAGGATTGATCGTATTTCCTCCGCTTTCATTTCCGGTAAAATGTTTTTTCTTCCGGAATAGTTCCTTCCCGCAGAATCTTCTCTGAAACCACCACTTACCTGTATACCGGTTTACTTCAGACTGGGGCATGGATACAAAAAAAAGGAGTGAAATTCACTCCCTTTTTTCATGAACAAATACAGTTTTTACTTATTCTACCCCCCAAGTCAGTTTCTCACCATGTTGGGTAACATCCAATCCAGCTTTCTCATCTTCTTCAGATACACGAAGAGGAGCGATAAGGTTTGTTAAGAATAACAACAGGAATGAACCTCCAAAAGCGAATGCAAATACGATTAGTAATGCAAGCATGTGTTTTCCGAAAAGAGCAGTTTCTCCGTAGAATAATCCTTGCTCAGAAATACCGGTGTTAATAGCTGCAGAAGCAAAGATACCAGTAAAGATCATTCCACTGATTCCTCCTACTCCATGGCAAGGGAATACGTCAAGAGTATCATCGATTCCTGTTCTTGCTCTCCAGGTTACCATCAGGTTACTTACGATAGAAGAAACCACCCCGATAAAGATACTGGCAGGTACAGATACGAAACCGGCCGCTGGAGTAATCGCTACAAGACCTACTACTACCCCGATACAGAATCCCATAGCAGAAGGAGCTTTTCCTCTTACAGAGTCAAAAAGAACCCAGGCAATACCAGCAGCAGCAGCAGCAGTGTTGGTAGCAGCAAAAGCAGAAACAGCAAGTGTACTAGCTCCAACAGCAGAACCTGCGTTGAAACCAAACCAACCTACCCAAAGAAGACCTGTACCCAACAATACGTATGGGATGTTTGCCGGCTCAGAAACCACCGGAGTTTTTCTTTTACCAAGATACAGAGCAGCAGCAAGAGCAGCACAACCAGCAGAAATGTGTACTACTGTACCTCCTGCAAAATCAAGCACTCCCATTTGGCAAAGGAAACCGTCAGGATGCCATGTCCAGTGTGCCAGTGGAGCATAAATCAAGATGCTGAAAAGGCAAGCGAACAGGATATAAGATGTAAATTTTACTCTTTCAGAGAAAGAACCTGTGATAAGAGCAGGAGTAATTACTGCAAATTTTAGTTGGAAGAAAGCAAAAAGAGCTAATGGGATGGTAGAGGCAAATACCCAAGGTTGACCATCGATCACTCCATTAAACATGAAGAATGTACTAGGATTACCGATAAGACCCAAACCGCCCACATCTTCTCCAAAGGCAAGGCTAAATCCTACCACTACCCAAAGGATACTGATGATCCCCATACAAATAAAACTTTGTAACATAGTAGAAATAAGGTTTTTAGCATTCACCATACCTCCATAAAACAGGGCCAGACCCGGTGTCATCAGCAATACC
>CAYTGJ010000117.1:11268-14632 GCA_964437245.1 uncultured Chitinophagaceae bacterium | reverse complement strand
TAAATATTATAGTTACATCCTTAAGTTGACGGATATGGTGAGGACACAAACAAAAACGAAAAGCCGTTTAAACAAACGGCTTCTGATGTCATACAATTTTTTAATATGTAGTTATATTTCTGAAAGGGAAACTACTTCCGGCGAAGACGGAGCTTGGCTTTGTTTTCTTCTCCGTTGATCAGCCGGATAATATTTTTCTGGTGGGTGATTACGACCATAAAAAAGATCACAAACCCAAAGATAATCACTACCGGACCGTGTTCATCGGGACGAAATCTTGGAGAGATAAGCAACAGGGGAAATACCAGTGCGGCAATCATGGATCCCAGCGATACATATTTGGAAAGCAGGAGGACGATCAGAAATACCAGCAAGCAAAGAAAAGCAGCCTGGCTGTGTACAGACAATACCATTCCCAGCAGGGTGGCAATTCCTTTTCCGCCTTTAAATCCTACATAGATCGGGAATATATGGCCGACTACTGCAGCAATTCCGAAGATCAGTTTAAACAGGACGAGGTCTTCCGGGTAGATAAGATCTGCGAATACGAGCAGGTTAGCGGCATGAGTAGCCGTCCAGCCTTTAAAAACATCTACGGCCATTACAATGATTCCGGCCTGTTTTCCTAACACCCTGAAGGTATTGGTAGCCCCTGCATTTCCGCTTCCGTGCTCTCTTACATCTATGCCGAAATAGGCTTTACCATACCAGACCGCAGTAGGAAAAGAACCGATCAAATAGGCCACAATTGCAGCTAACGTTATATAAAAAGCAGAATTCATACAATATTTTCTATACTATGTCTTACGACAAATGCACTCTAAAAGTTTCTGACAATCACTTTTATAGCCAGAAAAACAACGCATTAGGATTCAAATATACTACTTAATGTTTACTTAAACAAATCCTTCATTTTTTGCTGATCCCGCTGCTTCTGCTGCTGATCTTCGATTGTCGGCGCTTCTTTTTCTTCCAGCTCAGGTTCCTGCTCCTCGTTGTTCTGATCCGGCAACTTGTACTGATCATAATTTGCTTCTTTTTTCTTTTTCTTCTTTGTACCAGACGGGGCCGGAGTAGTTGGTTTCGGTGCAGGAGCCTCTTCGTTTCCTATTTCCGGCTCGTTGATATCAATATCTTCTGCTCCCGGTTCTTTATTCTCTTTTTCCAGTTCTTCCTGTGCTGCCGCTTCTCTTTCGATCTCTTCTTCCGATACATTCAGGTAATGATTTTTAAATTCGTGCAGGAACTTCTGTTTTTCGATCGGTTCTGCTGCCACAAAATAGAATTTCGACCGGTCGGCCATTTCTCCTTTTGATTTTCCACGGATCACGGTATTCACATCGTCGTCGGAGGTAATACATGCCAGGCGATTGTCGCTGTAGGTAATGAACTGCCATTTGCCGGGAGTAGGCTCCAGGTATATGTTGACCACATCTCCCTTATTGGTTTTCCTGATCTCAATGTATCCGTTGATGGATTTGTTCAATTCCGTTTTCTGGATACCGGCGATCTCCAGTTTGCCTACGCTGTAAAACGCTTTATAGACCGGCGACCATTTCAGCTCTACTTTTGAGAAGGTAAAGGATTTTCCCATTTCGCTGTTTAGTCCATTGAGGGAAGCATTTCCCATCGACATTTTGGTCTTATAGCTTTCCAGGCCGCTCTGCCCTACAATCCCGGCAATTTTTCCGAAAAGGCTTTCGTTGTCAGCCAATTGCTGCTCCGGCGAAGGGATAGAATCTTCCATCAGATCGTCGCAGGCCATTTTCATATTTTTTGCCATTGCCGACGTAATTTTGCTGTTCAGAGCAATATTGAACGACAGGAGCATATTGAAGTAATAGTCGTTTTCCTTCATATCAGCCTGACCGTCTCCGGTAGCAATCAGCTTGATGTTGCTGGTCTTTTCTACCGGCTGCAGCAGGGTAAATTTACCGGCATATTTTATCTGCGAAGTAGAATCGTTGTACCGGATGGTATTTCCAGCGTAGGTGGTACCGGCAAACCGGGCCGAATTTCCTACCCTGAATTCGTTTGAATCCAGGTTGTATTCAAACGCTTTGTCTGCTACAAAGAAGTCCGGATCTGTCTGGGCTACTTTCTTGGAAATAAAGCTTGTATAGAGCTGATTGGATCGTTTGTCCAGATGGAGTCCTGTAGAAAGCGGTACTCCGTTGTCGGAAACAGCGTTCTGAAGGTCGATTTTCACCTGTTTGTTCTCCCCGTCGTTGGTATACTTCAGCCATTCGGAATAGCTGAGCGCCCCTTTAAGGTCGAGTTTGAGATATCCTTCAAAGACCAGGTAAGGGCTTTCTGCATACATGATCACTTTCCCTTTGTACACGATCTTCGGACCAATGAAAAGGCTGTCGTCTTCTTTCACAAGACCTGTGGCCACGGTATGCAATCCTTCTTTTTTCTTACGGCCCGGCTCGGTCCGGAAATCCTGGAACTTGATGGCCAGGGTATCGTCTCCAAGGTTTACATAGCGGTAAGTAGCCACTCCGCCAAATTTCAGACGGGAAGTAATGTCAATCGTTCCATCATACAAGTGGTGGTATTTTTTCACACTGTCGATGTCGATCTTTGCTTTTTCCAGAGTACGCATCACGGCATTCTGCTCCACCGTCACTTTTCCGCTATCCGGATAGATATAGGAATCCGCCACTTTGATCAAAGGTACCCCGCTGATGTTAAGGGTCTGACGTTCTATATCATACACCCCTTTGGTGGCATTGTATACAAGGGAGTCCTGATCTTTCCGGGTAGAGTAGAAGTAGGATTTACTTATGTCGGCACTGTCGGGCTTAGCCAGGGTTACGATTTTCTTTTTCAGATCCCATTCTCCTTCCTGCAGGGAGCTTTTATACTGTACGTACGGGAATGAGTTGCTGGCAAAGCCAACTACCTCCGGGTTGAATTTTGCGATCCCCTTTTCAAGGTCAAAGGCAAGCCTTACATCTACCCCCTGCAAGGCCGGCTTGTCGGGATCTTCGGACTCGATTTTGAACTGGGCATTGCGCGCATCAAATTGCTTTTGCTCAAAATGGAATTTGTACGATTCGGATACCGAGCCTCTTGTGAACAATACTCCTTTTCCAAGCATTCCGTTTTTGGTCACGTTGGCCGTACCAATCATAGTCGCTGTACTGTCATACAAATTGATCGGGGTTTTGACGTTGGAGACAAACATGCTGTCCGGCTTCGGCAGCCAGAGCAAGCGGTATTCGGTGATCTTCATTTTCGGGAACGCCACTCCTGCGGTAGCATCCGGGTGGCCTCCTTCTTTGGTCTGCATTTTGGTTCCTTCTGTTTTTACAGAATCCTGGAAAAACACAAAGTCTTTGGACCATAGCGTGGTCGT
>CAYTGJ010000117.1:0-11258 GCA_964437245.1 uncultured Chitinophagaceae bacterium | reverse complement strand
TCCGCGGATCCCTTTGTTGTCGAGCGTAATTGAACTGTAATACTTTCCGCTTCCGCCATACAACTGGTATCCGTCTTTAGGGACTTTATGGGCAAAACCGAGTGAATAATCGGGCATCACGACCAGTTTTTCCTTAAACTCAGGGAAAATACCACCGGACTTGAATGTTCCCTCAAAACCGATCGTATGCGGGTCGTCGGAGCTAAGACTATCCAGACGGAAAGGAGGGATCTTAAACTGAACGGTAGTATCGTAAACTCCTCCGTTGATGTTTTTCTTGTTAAAATAAACGGAAGCACCGGATGTAGCATCAAAGATCGGATACTGCGGGAATTTTTTCCTCGAAGATTTATTATCCGGTTTGTTGATGTAGAGTGTACCGGAAGAATAGCGAAGCTCGTTTCCTAATACTCTTGACTTGGACAGAGAGGTATCTCCGGTTTTGGTTTTTTTCTTGTTGATCACGGCCAGTTTGATGGCGTCGATCTCCGGCATGTGCACGAGGAAGGTATCGTATACGAACTCAAAATTTTTCCCGGTAAACTGGAAGTTTTCGGTGTTAATACTTCCGTCAAATTTAAAGTTCCGGTTTTTTTCGATCTTAATTTCTTTGTTGGCCGGAGCGATGTTCACTTTCAGGGAATCGGAAATGTAGACTCTGTCTACTCCCCGTACATGGAGCTCATGGGTTTCAAGGTTAAGCGTCGCATTGACCGCCCCGGGACTTAACGATACAAAGGTAATGTTGTCATAATCTTTTTTGCTCCTGCTGGAAAGGGCATAGTGCCTTGCTTTTGGTCTCAGGTGGATCAGTCCCGTTTTTATGTTGTAATCGATGTATCCCAGCTTCATCAGATGGGTCATTGCACCTTTAAACGTCACAATGTCAATGTTCAGTGGTGTTGCGACATCCCCGGCATAAAATTCTTCTCTTTTATTTTTATCGGCATAATTCACCACTACCTGTAGCGGGTGGAAACGATAAATTCCTTTTAGTTTGAAAAATTTGTCTGCATGGTAAAATTCTTCCGATTCGAATGTGGCCGGCACATGGCTTTTGGCGTTGATAATATTGAATTCGATATCGTTTTTGTTCAGATCCCAATAGACTACGTCAGAGATGATCTCCAGTTTGTGATAACTATCGATGAACGGAGCATAGTGATATCCCTCCTGTTTGGAAACGCGGACCACCGAACTGTTTTTATTGTACTTAAATGTAGTACCGGGGTGGGTGATGGAATCCTCGTCGATGTACAATGTCATGGAAGTGGCATTGGAGGTGATAAGGCTGTCTCCCAGTTCGAACCGGTTTGAAAATGCTCTTACTTTGGGTTTTCCGTCCCGCTGGATCTCGATCATGGAGAATCCGTCGTCGATGGAAGAACTGTATATTTTCTGTCCCGACAGCGACAATCCTCCTTTGTACAAAATGTTTTTATCGAGTCCTTTTACATCTACATCACTTTTAAATGATTTAAACCGGGGATAGGTAGCGTCTGCTTTGGTTTTATTCTTATTTTCCTTGTATTCGAAAATCCCTTCTACCAGGGAGTCAGCCTTTGCTTTGTAGCTTAATTTTGCTCCTTCGGACAACAGACGGACAGATTTTACGGGAAAATTGTATTCACGCATTTCTGCCATGATCTCCCCCGACGGTACTCCGGCAGTAGACCAGTCCATGGTCCCTCCTTTTCCTACAAACAATCCGGTTTTCAGCATCATGGATCCGGTAGTTCCTTTAAGGATAGATGAGTCGCTTTGGGTCACGAAGGTGAGGTCTACATTGGTAAACTCGATCACAGGTCCTTCTACCGATGGCTGCATCGGATAGTTATATCCGACATCGAGGATGTTTGTTTCCTCTGCCGGATCTTCCATATTTCCAAATCCGACGTCTTGTTCGGCAGGGATGTCCCAATCACTGAAAAAATCTTCCTGGGCTTCTTGCGCATTTTTGGAACCGGCATTCTCATCGGTCTGATAATCTTCTATGACCACTTCTTTTTTGGCTTCGATCAAACGGAACGAATAGCTTCCCCCGTTCATCCGCAGTTTGTTGTAAGAAGAGCTGTACAACACGCTTTTATCAAAGAAATCCCGGATCGTGATCAGATAGTTTTGTAAAACTTTGGAATCATAGTTGTCTACGATGTTATTGGTGATCAGCATCAGGGTATCAAAATTGGCCGTGCTGATCTGTCTGTTCCTGGCAGCGGACAGTCCGATGAAATAATCTGTAAAATTAGGGTGGGCTTTCGCTTTTTTGGATTTTCCGATCTTCTGGGTAGTCTCAATGATCTTCTTTTGCTGGTCGGCAGAATAACCGGCGAAGGCTGTTCCAAAATCTGTACCGGCCTGAATGGCTGCGGGGTTTTTGGTATTGGCCATCATGATATTGATATCTGTCAGGAACACCGCAGGATCCGAAGAAAACTTATATTGTGCCTTGGATAAATGACAAACGCAAATGAATGCGAAGATAACACCTAATCTGTTTAACATCTCTTAAATGCTTTATGATTTAATAAAAACGAGCGACGCCCAGTTATTCTTTTCTTTCAGGGAAGTTTTTTTCATGCCGAATGTTCCGGCACGAGTTTCCAGCATGGCTATATCTTCCAGGTAAAAACCGCTCAATATCAACTTACCTCCGGATTTGAGCCGCCGGACATATTCCGGCATTTCGTCCATCAATACATTCCGGTTGATATTGGCAAGGATGATGTCATACTGATCTTCCCTTAACTCTGCTTTCAGAACATCGGCCTGGCTGATCAATATAGTTGAACAGCCGTTTAAGATAGCATTTTCTTTCAAATTCTCAAAAGCCCAGTCTTCTATGTCAAAGGCATCTACCAGCCTGGCCTTGAGCTTGGAAGCCAGAATGGCCAGGATACCGGTGCCGCTTCCGGCGTCCATGACAGTCTTGTCGTGATGATCGGTTTCCAACTGATGGGCGATCATCATAGAAGTTGTTTCATGATGGCCGGTGCCAAAAGACATTTTGGGATTGATGACGATGTCGTATTTGTATTCTTTTTCCGGCGTGTGAAAAGAGGCTCTTACAATACATTCTTCTCCGATTATGACCGGAGGAAAGTTTTTTTCCCACTCTTCGTTCCAGTTTTTATTTTCCAGCAATCCGAAAGCATAAGTAACAGGCTGTTCTCCTGAATATTTATGAACGACCTTTTGAAGAGAATCTTCTGAGAAAAGAGCTTCTTCCACATAAGCATCCAGCCCGGTATCGGTCTCCAGAAAGGAATCGTACCCTATTTCCACCAGCTCTGCGATCAGTAATTCGGAGATTTCCGGTCCGGCTGTTATTTTAACTTCTATAAACTGCATTGCTTTTTTTCCGCTTGATCAACATATACTATTTATCTCCCTTCTTTTTTAACTACAAAAAGGAGATGAACTAAACCACAAAAACCAGGTTCCAAAGATGAACTTCATTTTTGGAACCTGGTTTTATAAGTATGACTTCAGAACTATTAGAATGACTTAATAATATCTACAAAATCTCTTGCTTTCAGGGATGCTCCTCCGATCAATCCTCCGTCTATGTCTTTGCAGGCAAACAGCTCCTGGGCATTGTCAGGCTTGCAGCTTCCTCCGTAAAGAATGGAGGTTTCTTCTGCTACTGCTTTGCCATATTTTCCGGCCAGATGGGTACGGATCTTTTCGTGCATTTCCTGTGCCTGCTCCTTGGAAGCAGTTACTCCTGTACCAATTGCCCAGATAGGCTCGTAGGCGATCACTACTTTTTTGAACTCTTCTTCCGAAAGGTGGAATAGACTCTCTGTCAACTGGCTGTTTACGAACTCGATATGGATACCTTTTTCTCTCTGCTGAAGCGTTTCTCCGCAACAGAAAATAGGGATAAGACCTGCCTTTAATACTGCATTTACTTTTGCCGCCAGCAATTCATTGGTTTCGTTGAAATATTCTCTTCGCTCGCTATGGCCCAGGATCACATATTTTACGCCTACAGACTTCAGCATGGAAACAGATGTTTCTCCGGTATAAGCTCCGGATTCTTTATCGTAGCAGTTTTGTGCGCCTACGGCTACTGAAGAACTCTCAGCCAGCTTGGCAACACTGTAAAGGGAAACAAAAGGGGTACAAAGTACTGCCTGTACATCGCTTTTTACTTCGTCTTTTACGATGGCGATCACTTCAGACGCCAGTGCCAGGCCTTCGTCCAGTGTTTTATTCATTTTCCAGTTACCTGCTACTATTTTCTTTCTCATTGTACTTAGTTGTTTATTATTAAAAGGTCTTTTAATTTGATTGATTTGGGATATTCAGGGGACGAAAATAAAGATTTATTTCACTCTTTGCAAAGATACCGGAAGATCAGAAACGGGAAGACACCTGAAAGGACCGACAGAACCTGTCTGCTCCACAGGAAGTTATTTCTCTTCCTGCTGGTCGGTCTGAAGCTCTTCTCTCCGGCCTCTCATGTAGATCACCAGGCCATTCAAAAAATTGCGAAGGATCTGATCGCCACACTCCCGGTAATTAGGATGGTCTTCCCGGCGAAAGAACCCGCCCAGTTCACTTTTGGTAACCTTGAAGTCTACGAGTTTTAAAATAGCAATAATATCATCGTCCCGGAGATGCAGGGCAACTCTTAATTTTTTGAGTATATCGTTGTTGGACATAAGTTTTGATAAATAACGAAAGGGTGAATTTAACAAGCAGCAAGTTATAAACCTACGTTTTTGCCCCTTCCTTGTACTATCCCTTTCATTTTTCTGCCGCTACAATCAACGTATCCAAGACTACTTTTTTTCCATTCACCTCTTTTTCGGGCTCTTCTATTTCCGTGGTATTGATCACCTTAAAACCATTTGCCGTCAGCAGTGCGGAAAGATCCTCTTTGGAAAAGAGCGAAAAGCCATATTGGGTAAAAGGGATCTGCTCCATATTGGCCTTGGGTCTTATGGCAATGAGAAGCTTCCCCCCTGGCTTCAGTACCCGGCGGAATTCAGATAATGCTTTTTCCCTGTTTTCCCAGAAATAGAGCGTGTTGATGGTAAAGGCTTTATTAAAACTTCCGTCCTCAAAAGGGAGAGACTCTACATTGCCCTCCACAAACCGGGCTCTTCCTTCTTCAATATAGTTCTTATTACGTCGCACGGATTCTTCTATCATATCTGCCGAGAAATCGCAGCCGGCATACCGTACAGAGGCATCTACGGACAGGATATCTTTCACAAAAAAACCGTTCCCCATTCCTACTTCCAGGATAGAGTCGCCGGGGCCTACCGAAAGCTCCCGGATGGTAGATTCGTTGATGTACCGGTTTCCTTCGTTCATTTTCTCCCCTACTTCACGGCCATATTCTCCCTCCGGTTTGCGAAGTTGTTTTGCAAATGCTTTTAGTTTTTCTTCTTCCATACGGGAAAGATACACAATAATGCCATATGGTTTTGGTGCCTAAAGCCATTTTTTAAGATCGTTCACCGAGGCCATCTCCAGCCCTTCGCTCTTCACCGGAACCCGAAGATTGGTTCCCTGCTCCAGCAGGGCATCAAAGGTATTTTTTGATATCTTATGAAACTTTGCTTCGTTGTCCAGCAAAAGGAATTCGTATTCTCCTCCTTTCCTGAGCGTTAGCTTAACCGGTTCTTTCCCTGCCCGCTCCTGAAGTACAGAATTAATGTTTTTTTCGACAATGTAAACCCGGTCGATGGCAAGCCCGGGAACCGTCTCAAAGGTGAGGGTCACCACTAACGGGTCCGGCACATTATAATAGCGGTCACAGTTCCAGATCCCAAACCGGTTGATCTCAAAGCTCCTGGTGATCATATTTACCTGTTCTTCCTTCCGGATCCTTTTGGCTTCCCGGGTTTTCCAGGCTTCTTCCTCCGCATTTTTTTTATCGATGTATTCCCGGTACTTTTTATAACGGTCGTTAAAAACATCCCGGGCATACTCCATGTCTTCTTTTTCGAATACGGGTCTTACTACCGTACTAAAGGTCTTCCCGGCCGCCAACAAGGTGAGCCGGTAAATCCCTTCTGCAGAGGTCTTATCAAGTTTCATCTCTTTCCAGGAAGTAGTCTGCGCCCAGGTATTGGCCGCAGGATCCTCCTTTCCACCGGGAGTACCGGCATATTCCCACAAAATCCCATCGTAGACATTGAGCTCCGGATAGGCCTGGAGATTAATTTTGAAATGAAAGCTGTATCTTCCCGGCTTTGCCACTCTGGGCTTCACGGGCATAAAATATCCTTCTTTCAGGGCCTGCTGCCGGTAGCGGCTTTCATCCACCTGCTTTACTTTTTTTACGGACGTAGCCGATGCCGGCTTGTATATTTTTGCGGGCAGCTCTTTTTTCTTTTCCTTCCAGGCACGGTCTTCCTGATCCAGAAAATAAAGATTGACACGCTCACCGGCTTCTGTATTGACGAGCTCGATTTTCAGGGGACAGTTTCCCCCTACTTCCAGAGGTTCGTTTTCCCGGAAAGCAAGAAGCTCCATCATCCCGGTCGTTTCAAGAAATTCGCGGCTATCTCCTGCCATCGTCATAGGGATCCCTGCGGCCACCAGATCAGCCCTGGAGTGAAATTCCCGGTACCTCAGGGTGACGTTTCCTTCTGTAAGGGCAGAACCGGATTGGGCAAAAGCACAGGCCGGTACAAAGATCCTGCTCCCTGAACCAGCGATCAGCAGGGTATCACGGCCGGCAGTGACTGTATATTCTTTAAAAGGAAGGTCCAGTGCTTCCGATACCGGATGAATAAACGGAGGAAGGGTACCTCCCGGAGGTTCTTCCGGGGTTTCTGCATGGTCTGAAAAACCTGTTCCGGGAGTACACCCTCTCCAGAAAAAAACACCTGCGGCCACTGTGACCAGGACAGTCGCCCACATTATCCGGTTTCTTTGTTTCATAATCTGCTGGATTCGGTTATAGTGAGATGATCTATGACATTTTTATAAAACAGTATTTTTTTACCCCAGTAATCGTCTGGTTTCAGTTCCTGTATATTCACCCCTCTGCTGGTACTATGAATTACCCTGAGCAGATCACCGGAAGTCTCGTGCACGATGGCCACATGATCGATCTTGCATCTGCCGGTGTCGTATTTTTTTCCGAAGAAAATGAGGTCTCCGGGTTTCAGTTGCTGCCTGGTCACAAATTTTCCTACCTCCGACTGATCTTTGGCTCCGTGTGCAATGGTATATCCAAAACGGCGGAACACTTTTGTGACCAGTCCCGAGCAGTCGAATCCGGACGAATCTTCTCCGGCCCATTTATAGGGGATGTTCAGAAACTGTTCGGAATACTGCAGAAGTTCTTTCCTTGAAATTTGGGAAACCTTTTCTTTTTCAGGGACCGCATTTCCCTTTGCCGGGGATGCCAACGGTTTTTCCACGGGAGGGAAGTAAAGCGCATATAAGGCGGAGGTGTCTTTGAATTGTGCCGCCTGAAGTTTCAGGTACTTTTTGGCAAGTGCTTTATTATCCTGCCGGTGCAACGAATCGGTAGCAGTTCGTAAGGTCTGCACTAAGAGGCCGGCAATCTCTCCGGAAAAGACTGACCGGTCCAGGTATTGTACTTTTGCCGGCGCCTGATGGTAAAGGGCAAGATAGGAGCGGCATTCATAATACTTCACGCGGCAGTATTCTTCCGGATCTCTTCCCGGTTTAGTCTGCTGGCAATAACGGAGGCAACGATCAAAATCTCCTTTCCGGAAATTGCTTTCCACTTTTCTGAGCTGGGCCACCCCGGAAAAAGAAACCATAAAGGCGGCTAGTACGAACAAGGTTTTCATGTGTCAGAATAGGTTGGTTAAATTTTTTCAGAATGTCCCGGATTAATTTTATTACGATTCAAGATCCCAGATGCCCGATACAAGATAGATCCAGGAGTTCACGATGGCTACAGAATATTGGTATCCTTCCACTTGAACTGTTTTATTCTATAATGCACGGAGGGAGAAAAAGATACTGCCGAGAGTCTGAAAGTTTTATGAAAATTCACCTCTGCCTCCCGATTCCTGATAGTAAAATGCCTGTCAGGCTAAATTTTTTTCACTTTTAATATACTTTGCAGTACAAAGTGGGCGTTATTTGCTAAATTGACAGTAAATTATCGAAACCAATTAGCTTCTTTTAACTATAACTTTATTATGTTTTTTACCCTCCCCAGAAATTATATACCGTTTGGCATTGTCCTGCTACTGGCTTTGTCGTTCAAATTCATACTGGCCAGCGCCTCGCCGTCCATGCTGAATTTTCTCTTATGGCCTCCGGCTAAAATAACCGGTCTCTGTTTTTCGTCTGCTTATTACTGGCATGCCGAACAGGGGTATGTTTTCCCTTCGCTGGGAATGTATATCAATAAAGGTTGCTCTGCGCTGACGTTCCTTACCATACTGTTTCTGGCACTGTCTACGATCGTCATTTTCTTTACCTCCGGCACCAGAAGGTTTTACGGCCTGACACTTGTGCTACTCATCAGCTATCCACTCTGCCTGCTGGTCAACAGCGTCCGGATCATTCTTTCGGTTCATATAAATTCTCTGGTTCTGCCGTTGTCTCTTTCTCAGAAAGAACTGATCCACGAGCTGACCGGGGGAGTCTGCTTTTTCGGCTCACTGCTGCTGATCAGCCTGCTTGCGGAAAGAATACTAACAAGGTCTGTCAGGCTAAATGCATCTCACTAATTTTAATCGCTCAACTTAATTAATATCTATTCTTTTTATGAAAACATTTCTCAAACCTTTCTGGTGGATCCCTGTATTCCTGATCCCGCAAGTACTTTTATTTGTGTATGAATTGTCCATTTATTCTATTGTCAAAACAGAAGCATACGTAAGCTTGTCTGCCTGGAAAACCATGGCCGGGATCCAGCTTTCGGTCTTTATGATCTCCCTGGCCTATGTGGGTTACCGGCTTATAAAAAAAGAAAATATTCATTTCTTTTTTCCGACATTCCTGCTTCTCTTCCAGATCTCTTTCCTGGCATGGTTTTTCAATCACCAGTCACAGCTCATTCCGTTTTCCATTCCAGGCTGGATGGTCAACCAGGATGAGTTTACCATGCTGTATTTTGTCTTTGCCATGCCGGTCATCTTTTTTTCCATTTTACAACTGGTTTCTTATACCATTCCGGAACACCGGAATCCCAAACAACTGATCACCAGTATTGGCTGTACCCTGGGGGTTCCTCTTGGCTGGTATCTGTGTTTTACGTTTCTCCCTTCTTTTTACCAGATAGAAAACATAACCATCCGGAAAACCTTTGAGCATTTGCTCATAGTCATTGGGATCATATCCCTGGTCTGTTTTTTCTTTTTTCTGATACGAACTTTTCTGCTTGTGGGGGAACATATGCTCAGGAAGCCCTGGGCAAAAAACATCCTCGTGCTGGTTTGCTGCCTGATCGCACCTGTCACCGGGTTAATACTCAATAACCAGGGAATTCCACCCAGTGATAAAAACATATTTGGTGATTTTTCACACTGGGCATTTTACGCGCTTACGGTCCTGAATGCCAGCCTGCTGATACTGCCTCCTGTCCGTGAAAAATACCTTGAGCGGATCTTCGTTGCCCTTCGTTTTTTCACGCTCTCTTTTTCCTTCTACTTCCTGATCATTTTTCTTCCTTTTCTTCCTGTTTCGGTCATTGCCATGATCATGGCAGGGGCAGGTATTCTCCTGCTGGCTCCTGTGGCCAACTTTATCATTCATATATACCGCCTGTCCGAAGATCTCCGCCGCACGGAGTTCTTCCCCAACGTCTCAAGCCGCTGGCTGGTGACAGCCCCTGTACTCCTGCTTCCGGCATTGATTCACCTCAATTATCTTATCGACCGGCGCGACCTGCATGAGGCACTCTCCTGGGTGTATTCACCCCAATATGATCAGCGGAAAACGAATGTAAATCCCGAAAGGATCTCTCATATCCTGGAGGTCATTGCGCTCAACGGAAGAAACAGCGGACCGCTGAGCAGGAAAAAATATTACAAGCCCTATCTGACCTCTTACTATCGCTGGCTTGTGCTTGACAATCTTACGTTGTCCGGGCAAAAAGTATCAGACCTGGAAAGGATCTTTACCGGAAACAGGAGCTATCGATTCTCCGGAAATTTAAGAGAGAATTCTTCTTCGGACGTTCTTATTGAATCCCTGGGAACAGAGACCAGGCAAAACCCCGGCGAAAATTTTTATAGAACCACGATTCATCTCCGCCTTAAAAATCAATCTGACGAGCAACAGGAGTTTATCCGCCGTTTTAAACTTCCGGAAGGGAGCTGGATCTCAAACTATTACCTTGACATCGCAGAAGAGCGGGCGTATGGGATCCTGGCAGAAAAACGAACGGCTCAGTGGGTATACCGCAACATCGTGGATAGACGAAAAGACCCGGGCATCGTTTCTTACCTTCAGGGAAACGAAATTGAGCTGAAAGTATTTCCTATGGAGGCAAAGGAAGAACGGAAAACCGGGCTGGAGATCATTCACAAAGGGCCTCTTCACTTTTCACTGGGGGAATCCGAAGTACTGGTACAAAAACCCGCTCTCCCCATGGATCCGGACCGGAACATACGATTTGTTACACAAGAAGAGAAAAACAGTTTACCATCTGTACAACGGAAGAAAAAAGTTTTTCTGCTGATCGACAATTCTGTTGCGCTGAAAAATCTGGAAGTCAAAACCCGCTTACGGAAACGGGTAGAAGCAGACCTGAAGATCCTGGGAGAGACGCACGAGCTTGTAGGATTGTATTCCGTCAACCATAGTGCTTATGATCTGGGGTTGAAAGCCTGGAAAGCGAATGCCGAACGGCTCGCTCCGGAAGGAGGTTTCTTTCCGGACCGTCTCATGAAATCCATTCTGACAGAACACTATCACCATGCCCTGGACCTGGCTCCTATCTTTATTCTCTACACACCAACCCTTCCGGAAATGAGTACTTCGTTTATGAATCTGTCGTTTACATGTCCGGATGTAGATCGTTTTTTCATTTCTACCGACGAGAAAACCTACTCTGTTTTATACAGTGAGGTCAGTTCTGTACCCTCTTATTTCGGCACTCCTCATGAATCTGTCTCTGCGGCTACACTGGTAGCCCGTTACAGCCCTTCAAACATATGCCGCTGGTCTGATGCTGCCGGGCAATCGTTCGTACTGCCCGCTACCGGTTCATCCCTGGTCATCTCGGAAGAGGCCTTTGCTCCTCTTGAGGCAGAAGACCCGCTTTGGAAAAAGGCTGCGATCCAGGAAGGGAATGTGCG
>CAYTGJ010000116.1:1242-14799 GCA_964437245.1 uncultured Chitinophagaceae bacterium | reverse complement strand
GCCGAACCGGAGAGTTTCAAAAAGCACAGATCATTCCTATCCGGCAAAAAGGAGAGGGAATCCCGGTGATAGATCCTAGCAACTGGGTATACAAAGAAATCAAAAGGCTGACCAGGGAAGACTTTCCGGATACTCCGTTAACGTTTACAGAAAACAATGAGATTTTGCCGGTAAAGTAAAAACCTCAGGAAATACGCCAGGGTGGATTTTTTCTATTGATTCCGGCATGGTAAAGGATGATCCTGTTTTGGTCAGGATCTTTTAACTGTGCTTCTCTCCAGAGCCATGGACGGTCGGATGGAAGCTCCTCAAAAAGGATTCCTGCCTCCTGAAGCCGGTGCACATATTCGTCCAGCTTATCGCATTCAAAATAAAGAATGATCCCTTCGCCCTGGGGAAGTTTTTCAGTCTTATGAATGGAAAAGGTAGAGGTGCCGTCGGGACATTCGAACCGGGCATAGTCAGGAAGAGCGTCTACGATAAGTCTCAGGCCCAGGGTTTGATAAAAAGGGACGGCGATCGATAAGTTCAGGGATGGAATCGTGACCTGGTTCAGATTCATATTATAATACTCTTTTTGCGAACAGATACCTGGACTTATAGTAAGCAGACTCATTCAGGTTTTCCAGGATCACGCCTCTCCGGCAGGAATGGATCATCTTGATTTCGCTTTCATTGACTGAATACACAATAGCCACATGGCCGATCGCTTTGCTGTTGATATTAGAACCTTTAAAAAACAACAGATCGCCTTTTTGTAATTCTTTTTTGTTTATTCTCTGAGTGCAGTAGGAAGAGATAGCAGGACAGGAATAGGGGACAATGATGTCAAACTGTTTGTATACATAATGAACGAAGCCGGAGCAGTCAAACCCTTTGGCATTTTTCCCCGAGAGCTTATAAGGTGTGCCCAGATGCAACCGGGCAAAATGGAGCAGGCTGTCCGGGTTGAGTTCTTTTTTCGAAAGCGGAACGGAAGGAGGTTCATAAACGGTCATGGAGTCGGAAGGAGGAAAAACAGCCTCCTGAGCCATAGCAGGGCAGGAAAACAGCCCTCCCGTAAGGAGTGGGATTACCAGAATTGTGGGTAATTTATTTATGAGTAGACTCAATCTGTTGATATTCATTGCTCTTTAAGATATCAAAAGCTCCCTTTAAGGTTCCGGGGAACTATTTTAGTTTGAATACTATTTATATTTTTACGAAATTCGCACTTGCAAAATTAAAAAAATACCTGTTATGTCTGTAGAAAAAGTTCACTGCCTTATTATTGGTTCAGGTCCCGCTGGTTATACAGCTGCTATATATGCCTCAAGAGCAGGCCTTAAGCCTCTTATGTATGCCGGATCACAACCTGGTGGTCAATTGATGATTACCAACGATGTTGAAAACTATCCGGGATATCCGAAAGGAATTAACGGACCATTAATGATGGAGGATTTCAGAAATCAGGCATTAAGGTTTGGTACAGACATCCGCTACGGATTGATCGAGAAAGTAGATTTCTCTGGTCCGGTACATAAAGTATGGGCCGACGATGGAAAAGAAATTCATGCTGATTCCGTAATTATTGCGACCGGTGCTTCTGCCAAATGGCTGGGACTTCCTTCTGAGGATAAGTTCAAGACCAACGGAGGTGGAGTAACGGCTTGTGCAGTTTGCGACGGATTTTTCTATAAAGGAATGGAAGTGGCTGTAGTAGGAGCAGGAGATACTGCCTGTGAAGAAGCTGCTTATCTTTCCAAGATCTGTAAAAAAGTATACATGATCGTTAGAAGAGATGAGATGAAAGCTTCGCTGATCATGCAAAGCAGAGTGAAATCCATTCCTAATATCGAGATCTTATGGAACTCTGTTACCGATGAGATCCTGGGAGAGGATCAGGTAGTAGGAGTAAGATTGAAAAATACCGTAACCGGTGAATTGTCCCAGATCGATGTAAAAGGATTTTTCGTGGCCATTGGTCATGAACCGAATTCCTCAGTATTCAATGGCTGGCTGGATATGGACAATGCAGGTTACCTTGTCACCGTACCGGGCACTACAAGAACCAATGTAGAAGGAGTGTTTGCCTGCGGAGATGTACAGGATACGGTATACAGACAAGCGGTTACTGCTGCTGGTACAGGATGTATGGCTGCTTTGGATGCAGAAAGATATTTAGCTGCCAAAGAAGTAGCGGTGTAAAGAAAAGAGAATGATTCAATTTATAAAGTTTGCAGTACTCTTTCTTGTACTCTTCGTTGTAGGAACCATACAGGCCCAGGCTCAGCCACCCAATAAGAACAACAAGGACTTTCTCAATATAAAAGCTCCTGCCATTGAATATACTTCTCCTAATCCGGAGGATA
Source organism: uncultured Chitinophagaceae bacterium (assembly GCA_964437245.1). Classification (GTDB taxonomy): domain Bacteria; phylum Bacteroidota; class Bacteroidia; order Cytophagales; family Cytophagaceae; genus JANYCO01. The sequence continues at coordinate 12,448 of CAYTGJ010000116.1, read as the reverse complement.
TACTTTTTGAGGATGAGTTCAGAGATTCGGCTACAGCTTCTGAGAAATATGAAATGGTTCCGGTCAAGGAACCTAACATGATGGATCTTGAAGATACTGTATTCTTTGACGATGCAGAAGGTGAGCTAAGTGTGGTAGAAGTCAACGAGCAGGTTAACATGGATTCTGTCTGGGTGACCATTGCTCAGTATTATGCCATCTGGGATTCCCGTACGATCAATCCATATAAGATTGACGGAGCTGAATTTAAGGATACGATCAATTTTGTGTTGTACGATAGTACCGCCGGCCATTATTGGTCTATGCCCATGGCTCATAACCGGCTCACTTCCCGTTTTGGAATGAGAACTTACCGCTGGCATTATGGTACTGACCTTGGACTGGAAATAGGAGAACCGATCCTGTCTGTTTTTGACGGGATCGTAAGGATCGTACAGTACGATGCCAGAGGTTACGGAAGATATGTAGTGATCCGGCATTATAATGGATTGGAAACATTGTATGCGCACATGACGGCAACTAATGTAACGGTAGGACAACTTGTAAAAGCAGGAGAGGTAATAGGAAAAGGAGGAAGCACCGGACGAAGCACCGGACCACATTTGCATTTTGAAGTCCGGTATGAAGGGAATGCGATCAATGCGGAGTATATCTTTGATTTTCCAAACAATGCACTTCTATCAAGAAATTTTCAATTAACCCCTTTCCATTTCAAATATCTTAAAGATGCCAGAAAGGTTTATTATCATACTGTAAGAAGTGGAGAAACCCTTGGAAGTATCAGTCGTAAATATAAAGTGAGTATTACTCACTTGTGTAAACTGAATAACATGACTACCAAAACGATTCTGAAAGTAGGAAGAAAGCTTAGGATCAGGTAGTAGCGTAGATCGAAATGATGATAGTTTCAGGGAAAAAAGAATACCTAGAATGAAAAACGGCAGTGGAATTCCCACTGCCGTTTTTCATTTATTGTAAACCTTTTCGATAGCCAGCATCTTGAATCTGGTATTTAGTATCGAACGTCTAGAATTTCCATTTCTGTATAGAAGATGATTTTCCCAGTAGTCCTTTCTTTCCTACAATCGTCAGACTGCCGTCTTCGTTCCAGGTAGTGTACTCTCGAACCAGGAGAATTTTTTCATTGTTAGGTAAGCGGGTATCCGTGATTTTTTTTCCGGTAGCTTTATCAAACGATATATAATTAATACCATTGAGAAAACTATCCAGGTTTTCGGAAGAAGCATAAATGATCCGGTACTGGCTTTTATGGCTTTTATCGAGTACGAACGAAATAGAGTTTAAGCCATCGTTGGCTGCGTACACCTGGTTTTTGGCAATGTACTGTACCCAGTCGAGTGCCCCGTTTTTGTTGAAGTTGAACAGAATGATTCCTTCTGCCTGTACGTGGCCGCTGATCTCCACTTTGTGGCTGACATCAAATACTCCCCGTTCGATGTGCGGGTAGCCGTCGGCATAAAGAGAACGTTTTTCAAGTACGATTGTCACGTCTTCGTTTTTTTCTACAAAGAAATGAGTGATGTCGTATTCCTTCCAGTTTTCTTCTCCTTTCATGAGCTTGTTTGCTTTACGGGTTTCCAGGATTTTGGCTCCGGTAGTTCCGTTGATAGGTTCAAAGACCGACTTTTCTACTTCTTTGGATTTAAAATCAAACTTGGTGTACATGACTCCCATCATCGTACCGTTCAATTGCTCGGTGCATGCCACGTATACTTCGTTGTCGTTTAAAAACGCTATCTGGAAATCGTCTTTCATAAAATTGGAACCTGGTAATTCCAGAATGTCGAATTCTTTGGAGGCAAGATCGTAGCGGATCAGATTCAGTTTTCCTGAATAGTTAGCATTCAGAATAAAAACTTTCCCTTCGTTGTTTAAGTAAATACCGTGATTGATGTAATTGTCGTCGATAGACACTTTTCCCTTACTGATCAGGTTACAGTATTTATCATAGATACAGAGCGATGCAGAAAGTTTCTTCTCCCCATAGTTGAATACATAGGATAAAAACTGCTCTCCGTTGGGAGCGAAACTAAGTGTGTGTTTGTATTCGATCGGTGTTACAAAACTGCTGTTCACGTGTTCACAGATAATGTCGATAAACGATTCTTTTACTTTCCCTTTGTGAGGATGGTTTTCCCAGTCGCCTACAGGATAGTTTTCCAGTGTCTTATTCCATAGCTTCGTACCTTTCTGGACATCAAAACCGTAGGCCTCAAGCTTCGTTTGTTTTTCTTTTTCGTTGTGTATCACGGAAAGAAGTACAATCTCTTTTCCATTGTAATAAATATCCTTATAGTCCTCCGAGGCATCTGCTTGTAGAGCAGTTTTCCAGACCGGCTTCAGATCCTCGCCGTATCGTTCAAGTATAAAATCGGATTTGCCCGAAATGTTCCCTTTTATTTTTGCCAGACTTACAAAATCGGTCGCATTGATCCGCACAAAGTCGTTTCTTCCGTCGGGTTCGTTGAAAGGGCTTCCCAGGCTGAACTCCTGAGAGGTGATCAGGGATTGGGATAAAAGCTGGTGATGGATCAGGATCAATAAGAGAAAAAAGGATAATCGCTTCATTGTCAAATTCGTTTGTTTCGGTTGTAAAAATAAAAAATATAATACCAGAAAAAAGGGATCGTTTGAAATTTGTCTGCTCAGGAAAGTGTCAGAATGGCCGGGAGAGGAAGGATAGGCCTGAAAAATGAGAAGAAATGGAGTTTATTAGGCGGGACAAGACTTCTTTCAGAGAAAACAGTTCGTGTTCATGGTCTGCTAGAAATCTTGTTCCGCTGCCTTGTTATTCATAATACAACTCAACTTTTTTCCCTGAAAATCCTTCCAGTAAAGGTTTCAGGGTAACCTGGGCATTGGCTTTGGTCTGTTCGAGAATTTTCATTTTTAATGCTCCGTCCCGGATATTTTTTTCCGCCAGTGCATAGGCTTTATCGATCAGTTTGGCTTTATCAAAAAATTCGTATTGGATATCGTATACCTTTGATTCCTGGTGATTGATCTTTACATAACAGATTTCCGGTTGAGGTAGCCGGATGCGGATCAATTCCGGAGTAAAAGAAATATGGGAGCTGTCGATTTTTTTCAGGTCGAGACAGCCGGTGACTTCGCCGCTGATGATCAGGACTACTTTGGAATCGGGCAACCAGTCTTTGATCTCTTTTTGTTCGATTACATCTTTGATATAATATTTGCAAAGCTCCAGCTTCCCGATGGATTCAATTTTCTCTACGATCATGTTGTTGTTGATGACGGATTGATCTTCTTTTATAGAGAAAGGATTGTTAAATTGAGTGTAAAGTAAATAGACTCCCAATGAAAACAGGAGCAACAAAAGCAGGATCAGTACTGTTTTAAATTTGTTCATAAGGATAAAAAGTTAGACCTTGGTATTCCTTAAATTTAACGAAAATTGTTAATCTTTTACTCAAATTTGCCGTATAGAGTAACATGAACGATAAAAATCTTCTTTTTTATAACACAATAGGCCTGGACCCTTTCATGGAGTTGTCTGTAAAAGGAGGATTTAGTTCGTATAAAGATCTGGAACTTATAGCTCCTTATATTTCAAAAGATGCTTCAGTACTGGAGTTAGGAGCGGGCTTCGGAAGATGTCTCAGTTATTTTGTAGAGCGCGGGCATGAAGGGAAATTGACAGGCATCGAATACAGTGTTCCTCTGGTCAACCACCTGAAAGAAAAATTTGACGGAAAAGCCGAGATCATTAATGCTGACATCAAGAAGCTGACCTTGAATGAAAAATACGATGTGGCCTTGTGGATGTGGTCCGGTATCATTGATTTTTCATTGGAAGAGCAGGTAGCAGGTTGTAAGAAAATTTATGATCTGCTTAATGAAAAAGGACGTTTATTCATCGATGTACCACGTTTAGGTGTACAGACCATTGCAAGTCACCTGGATCATCAGCATCTGGTGCTGACGACAGAATACGGAGTGATCCATGCGTTCATTCCTGACGATAAGGACCTGGAAAATATCAGGAAAGAAGCGGGCTTCCGTAAGCTTGAAAAAATAGATTATTCCACAGCCACAGATAAAAAGAGAACGGTTTACATCCTGGAAAAGTAAGCGTACCTTATGAGTCATAAGCTTCTGTGTAGAGAGTTGATATTCATTTGGACACCGGTAAGTGTGATAAGGCCGTAACTCAATTTTTTCTTCTCTGTTGGAGAGATTGATGAGAAAACCATTCCACAATTCTTCAACTATTTTTTCAAAAATCAGTAGTCACTAATTCTCTTCTTCTCCAGAATAAAAACATGATCATACATTTTTCCCTTTTTTGGATCAGGTATTACAAACGGAGTGCTGTCTTACTGTTAGGAAAAAGCAAACATCGTGTTTCAGAATCACTTGTCTGCACGGATAGCTCTTTTTGTGAACGATACTGAAGCACGTTAAATAAATTTTAAGAAAATTACTAAAACTGAGGTATTGACAATGACTTTGCTTTAGACTTCCTTTGTGCTGTTGATTTTATTTAGATTGATTATAAATATATAAAATTAATTCAATATAAAAGTTGAAAGATTTATTGCTTGGCCTGGTATCCTTATTAAAATCCAAGTTTTGATAGTAGGTCAAGCATAGCATGTTTTCTTTTCCTGCGACTAACAGGTAAGTAACAACAGGATGTTCCTCCTGAGCGGCATCGTCTTTCCCTCCTTTGTGACCTTTCGTAAATCTTTGTGGATAATGCTTGCCAACAGGCGGGTTCGTGGTTGCTTATTACCGTAGCCTAAAAAATCCTTGTGTTCACTTTGCAGAAACCTGTGGTGAGCTTGTCAAACCATAGGGGATCAGTGCCCTTGGTGAAACTAAAAATAATACCAACTAACTACTTTAACAATGAAACAGATTATCATAACAATGATGACGGTCATCTATTCAATGAGCCTTTTCGCTCAAAGTCCAGGTGATCTTGACAATTCTTTTAACGCCAATGACAAAGGTTTTTACAACCTGTGGGGAGCCAACAATACGGTGTATGCTTCTGCAGTGCTGCCGGACGGAAAATACCTCATTGCCGGCGCATTTAAAAGCTGGAATGGTACTTCCCGCAACGGTATTGCCCGGATAAATGTGGACGGTACACTTGATGCTACCTTTAATCCTGGTACAGCATTCGGTAATATAGGTGCTGTGTATGCCATGGTGGCGCAGGCTGACGGGAAGATCCTGCTTGGTGGTACCTTTTCCGAATACAATGGAACTTCCGGTATCAACAACATTGTACGACTCAATGCAGATGGTACTGTAGACAACACTTTTACTACAGGAACTGGTTTTGACAATGCTGTATGGGCATTGAAACTACAGCCGGATGGAAAAATTCTGGCGGGGGGAAACTTTACGAACTACAATGGAACTGCAGCTACCCGCATGGCTCGTTTGAATGCAGATGGTACAAGAGACGCTACTTTTTCCGTAGGTACAGGTGCGAATCAAATAATATATGCGCTTGGCTTACAGTCTGACGGCAAGATCATAATAGGCGGAAACTTTACTGCTTTCAACGGAACGACGCCTAACCGCCTTGTACGTGTGGATAATACAGGAGCAGTAGATGCTACCTTCAACGTAGGAGCAGGAGCAAACACTATAGTAGATAATATTGCAGTGCAACCTGACGGTAAGATTCTGGTGGTCGGAAACTTTACCCAATACAATGGTGAAACGGTAAACCGTATCGTACGCCTGAATACGGATGGTACCCGGGATGCTTCATTTAACGTGGGAGGTACAGGTGCCGGTTCAAGAGTTCGTACGGTTCAGGTGTTGGCCGACAACAAAATTCTGATTGGCGGGGCTTTTACTGGTTACAATGGTATTACCGGTATTGGCTGCATCGCCCTGCTTACTGCAGCCGGAGAATTGGATGCAACCATTGCCTCTAAAATTTCAGGAAACGTCTACACCCTTGTTGTGCAGCCTGATAACAAAATTGTAGCCGGAGGAGAATTTTATCAATATGAATTCAGCAGTGGAACGATCAGCCCGCGTTTTGCCCGCTTGAATGCGAACGGTACGAAGGATAATACGTTTAACGAGGGAACGGGATTCAGTGAAACGGTCAGGCTTACGGCTGTTCAGCCGGATGGAAAAATTTTAGTGGCCGGAGTGTTTGCAGAATATTTCGGACAGGAGGCAAGAGGTATTGTACGCCTGAATGCAGACGGTTCAAGAGACAATACTTTTTCGGCAAGTGTGAGTAATTCTAATCTCCTGGCAAGTTATCCCGTGGACATGACCTTGCAGCCGGATGGAAAAATACTGTTGAGCGGGACTTTTACCGTAGTCAACGGGGATACCGTAAACGGTATTGTGCGTCTGAATGCGGATGGTTCAAGAGACCTTACTTTTAATGCGGGTACTGGTGCAACAGATGTGAACGGGATCAACGGAGGATTGCATGTGGGGCATTACATGCAACCTGATGGCAAGATTTTGCTGGGAGGGGCCTTTGTAAAGTTTAACGGAACTGTAGTCAACCAGATTGTACGGTTGAATGCAGACGGCTCAAGAGATCTGTCGTTCAACGCAGGAGGAAGCGGTTTTACTAATACCTATCCGGGTGGATTTGCTACTGATGCCGATGGAATGATCTATTTTACCGTTCCGAACAATGTTACCTACAACGGTACAAGCTTAGTTCAAAGACGTGTAGCCCGTTTGTTTCCTGATGGTAAGTTGGATATGTCTTTTTGGATAGGAAATGTTAGCGGCTCCGGAGGAGGAGGTCTGGGACCTGTTGTTCCGCTGTCTGATGGAAGTATTTTAGTAGGGACTTCATTCCTGGCGACCATACAGCAATCGTTACAGACGACTTATACCGTTCGCGGGCCTTTACGTTTTTTCCATGACGGTACGCTTGACACTTCCTTTACAGGAGGAGTGAATAAACCGGGGATCAACACACTCAGAGGAGTTTATACGATTAAAAAACAGACAGACGGAAGAATTTTGATAGGAGGAAGTTTTACCACCTATCAAAATGAAACGGTAAATCATCTTGCCCGCCTGATGCCGGATGGTTCCATAGACCCGACTTTCAGTTCAGGAGTGGGAATTTCAGGAGAAGGTTTTTTTACGACAGGAGCTACATCATTGACCACAATGGCTTTATATCCTGGTAACAAACTGATCATCGGTGGTGTCTTTACATCATACAATACTACAGGTAGAAACTTTATAGCTCGTATAGAGCTTGGGCCTTCCTGTAGCGGAGATACAGCAGTAGATGTACAGAAGGTTTGCGGATCGTCTTTTACATGGATTGACGGGAAAATTTATACTTCCGATAATAATACCGCTATACACACGATCATCGGCGGGAATTCTAATGGCTGTGATTCCACCGTTCGTCTGAACCTGACGTTCTTACAACCGTCAAGCGGTACGGATGTTCAGACGATTTGCGGACAACCTTATTACGTATGGATTGACGGAGTGGTTTATATCGCAGACAACAATACCGCTACATACACTATTGCAGGAGGAGCTGCGAATGGTTGTGACAGCATCGTGCAGTTAGATCTTCGTATGTATCCGCTTTTTACAACGCCTTCTATTACGGCAGACGGGGGAGTGTTAAATACAGGAAGCTATGCTGACTACCAATGGTATTATAACAGTAACCCTATTTCGGGGGAAACAGATGCTGCGTACACGCCTGCTCTTGACGGAAATTATCATGTAGTAGTAACCGATGCCAACGGATGCGAGGGAACCTCCGCTGTTTATACTTATAGCAATAGCGTTACGGGGATAAGCAATAAAGAAATGTTCAGTACCTTGAATATTTATCCTAATCCCATGAGCAATATGGTAAGCATTGTATTCCCTCAGGCTGGTACGTACAGACTTTCGGATATGATGGGCAATGAAGTGAAAAATGCCCCTTTGGAGACCTCCGGCAATACTACACTTGATGTGTCAGACCTCAGTTCGGGAGTGTATTGCATCACGATCACCACCCCTGGCGGACAAACGGCCATACAAAAATTAGTGAAAAGATAATAATGATTTAAAATCGTCAAGATACAAAACAGCACAAGGGATATTCTCTTTGTGCTGTTTTGTGCCTTGGTGATTTATCCAACCATGACCGAAAACGAACTTGCCAAAATAGTATTTGAAGCGGGGTTAAAAATACACCGAACCTTAGGAGCAGGCCTTTTGGAAAGTGCCTATCAGGAATGCTTGTATTACGAACTATCCAAGAACGGGTTAAAAGTAGAGAAACAAAAGGGATTACCTGTCATCTATGAAAAAGTAAAATTAGACATAGGCTATCAGGTAGACTTCATGATAGAAAATAAATTAATTGTAGAAATAAAATCCGTGGAAGCCCTGAACGATTTACATCTGGCGCAGGTACTCACTTATTTAAAATTGAACAAGTGCAAATTGGGGTTGCTGATCAACTTCAATACCACGCAGTTTAAAAAAGGAGTGAGAAGAGTGATCAACGGTACATTGTTTGATGACGGGAGCTCCGGTACACAGCATAGTATAAATAAAAACGTATGACCCCCTTGTCCTCGTGGTGCTTTTGTGGTGAACAAGAATGAAACTAAAATAATGACCAACGTACTAAAAGAATATTTTATTCTTATTGTCTGTATTATAATAGCTGGCCGTTCGGAAGCCCAGAACACCAACTTTAATTTTTCTCAATCCAATTTTTCAAACTGGCATCCTGCTTTGGGACAACGCGGCAATTGCTGTGTTCATCCTGTTACAGGAGGGAACAGTCATACCATCATTTCGGCCATCAGCAACGATCCTGTAATAGGTTCAGCATTGCCGAGAATACCTTCAGGAGTAACCCATGTGGCGCGCTTGGGATCGCCTGCGGGAGGGACATATCAGGAGGGGGGCTTAACATATCCTGCCGGATGGAAAATGAATTACGATATTACCGTTGATACTTTAAATCCTATACTGCATTATCAGGTAGCCGTAGTAGGGGATGGTTCACACTCCTGTGGAGACTTAGCACATACATTGCCGTTGAACAGTATATTCAGGACCAGAATAACCGATCAGAACGGCAACCTGTTAAGTCACGACGAATGTTCGGAGTACGAAATACAGGCCTGCTCCGGAGGCAATATGACCATGTCTTCGGGCTGGAATACTTCCACTTATTTCCCCTGGGCTTCCGTAGGCATCGACCTTAGACCGTACGCAGGACAAACGGTCAATATCGAATTTACATTTTATGCCTGCTATTATTGGGGGTATCACGGAAATTCTTACGCCTACATCGCTCCTGATTTGATTACCGAAACGGATACAGTTTATTTCTGTAAAGGAAGTACCACGCTTGAGATAGAGGGGCTTCCAAGGTTTCATTCGTATAGCTGGAGCAACGGCGACCTTACACAAAACGCTATGATTGTACCGCCGGTTGATCAGGCAGTATATACCTGTACCTATACTTCGTTTAACGGTTGCACGATGACACGAAGATATGTACTGAAAGAAGATCCTATACAGGCTGCATTCAGCTATATGGGGTGCAACGAAATTACGTTTACCGATAGTACTCATTTGTCTCCTGTCAGTGAATGGAGGTGGAGTTTTGATGACCCTTCCTCCGGGATCGATGATACTTCTTTCATTCAAAATCCTATCCATCTATTCAGTCATACGGGTACGTATCAGGTGAAATTAGTCGCTACCTCCTCTATCGGATGTAAGGATTCTATTGTTCATTCCGTTCCCATAATGAATACCCAAGCCGACTTTCATTTCAATACAGCTACTTGTTTGCACGATACTACCTATTTTACGGATGCATCCACCGGTATGGTCAACGTTTGGGAATGGGATTTTGGAGATAATTCGCCCAAAGAATCCATTCAGTCTCCGGATCATATGTATGCTTCCTCAGGTACTTACGAGGTGAGCCTGAAAATCACCAATCCGTTGGGTTGTGAAAAGAGTACGTTGAAAGAGGTTACGATCCATCCGCTTCCTGTTTCACAGTTTAATATCCCTGCTTCTGTTTGTCACTTAACTCCCTTTGTACCGGTAGACCAGTCCAGTATCGTGGTTCCTTCACAAATTCAATACTGGAGCTGGGATTTTGGAGATGGTTCTTCCCTCGTGAATACACAAGAGGCTTCTCATTCGTACGATACGACAGGTTTGTATACTATTTCACTCATCACGACTTCTACTCATGGTTGTGTGGACACCATGGAGAAGTCTGTGTGGGTGGCTCCGATCCCAACAGCAGATTTTTCACTGGACAGAGACAGCGGATGTTTTCCATTATGTATACAGGCAACGAACAATAGCAGCATCAGTGAAGGAACAATTCATTCCAATGTGTGGACTTCAGGAGGTATGGTGATTGGAAATGTTCGTGATCTGTCCTGGTGTAGTCATACAAGCGGCCTACTGCCTGTTACATTGCAAGTAGAGTCTGACAAAGGGTGCGAAGCGATGCTCAGTAAAAATATAGACGTATATGCTGGTCCGGTTGCCGGTTTTTCGGTCGATCCTGATCCTGCCAGTCTTGCAGATCCGACGATTACGTTTACCAATCTTTCCTCCGGGGCGGTTTCTTTTGTCTGGAATTTTGGAGATAATACAGCTGCTGAGTTTACAGAAAATGTCATTCATACCTATGCATACAGTGGTTCTTATCATACTTCGCTAATTGCTACCAGTACCAATGGTTGTATAGACACTACTTTCAGAACAGTGGTGATAGATTCCATTTACAGCGTATTTATCCCCAATGCTTTTTCTCCTAATGGAGATGGCAATCATGATGTATTTCTGATTAAAAATATTGAGTTTTTTCCGAAAGCTGTGCTGGAAGTATATAATCAATGGGGAGAGCTTGTTTACAAAAGTGATCCCGGGTATACTACTCCCTGGGATGGTACAAGGAACGGAAAAGCGTTGTCTGTATCTTCTTATTACTATGTGTTGAATATTAATAAGGACGGGCATAAACCGTTGAATGGCTATATTACACTGATCCGATAATGAAACAGATTATTTCTATGCTATTAATATCAGGAATTTTCTTTTCACAGAAAGTAATCGGCCAGCAACAAGGACAATACAGTCAGTATATGCTCAATTATTTTCTGATCAATCCTGCAGCAGGAGGAACAGATGACTATGCCGATATCCG
>CAYTGJ010000116.1:0-1232 GCA_964437245.1 uncultured Chitinophagaceae bacterium | reverse complement strand
TCCGTAGTGGTTACCGTCAGCAGTGGACAGGAATTCCTGGTGCTCCGCAAAATTATTATCTGACGGGTCATGCTCCCCTGAATAAAATACATGGGAGACACGATAAAAAATTTAGTAATAAGATGGACAGACCACACCATTTTATCGGTGGTACGGTGATTGGGCAAAAGTTAGGTGCCTTGTCACAGCATAGTGTATACGCTACTTACGGTTATTATCTTCCGTTGACAAAGAAATGGAATATGTCAATGGCTGCTTCGCTGGGACTTATTCAATACAACCTGGATCATGACCGGCTGAACTTCGGGGACAATGTGGCCGATAATGCTGTTAATTATGTGAGAGGAATCAAACCTGATTTAGGGCTTGGAATCTGGCTTTCGTCAAAGAAATTTTTTGGAGGCATTTCCACCATGCAGTTATTCGGAAACAGATTGGGGGATGAAGGATCGTTGAAGCATCATTTTTACATTACGATGGGGTATGCTATCCCGCTGAACCGTGACTGGAACCTTGTCCCTTCCGTTATGATGAAAACAGTACCATTCACGGCTTATCAGATCGACCTGAATGCCAAATTGAAGTTCCGGAAACTATTATGGGCAGGGATGAGTTACCGGAGAGTTGATGCCATTGTTTTCCTTGCCGGCGTAAATATTAAAAATACGATAGAGCTTGGATATTCTTATGACATGACGACTTCAAGATTAAGTAACTATTCCAAGGGCTCACATGAAATGATGCTTTCTCTGAAATTGGCGAATAAAGCCAAAGTAATTTCTCCGTCTGATTTTTGGTAACAGGGTCTATTACCGTACGAAAATACCGGAATAGAAATTAAATTCCCTGATTCCTGTATGATCAATGATGAAGGGAGGAGAAGGATGTAAATTGAAGAAATGAAAACACAAAACCGTTGCAGCTATTGCAGACTGGCCGCCAATTTTCAAAAAGGAAGAGACGAATTATAGCGGAGAATAAAATTTAGATCGGGGTTTTCTAAATAAAAAGAGCTATGGTTGAAAAACCATAGCTCTTGATCATTCATTCGTATTTCTATGCTTTGCTCATTTGAGAATCCAGCACATTCATCACTTCTTTTACATGTTTCTCTGAAGTTTTCATCAGTTCCATTTCTTCCGGGTTCAACTTCAGTTCGATGATTTTCTCTACACCGTTTTTACCAAGAATGGCAGGTACTCCCAGGTAACAATCGGAAATCCCGTATTCGC
>CAYTGJ010000115.1:8648-14842 GCA_964437245.1 uncultured Chitinophagaceae bacterium | reverse complement strand
CAAAATCAACACCGGAGATCGTTTCTTCCCAGCCAGGTTGGGGGTAATCGATGTGCTGATCCGCTCCGAGGTTTACTACAAAATCTTTGTTGTAAAGGGAAGAGGTTCCGATGACGTAAGCGCCGAGGTGTTTGGCGATCTGAACAGCAAAATGCCCTACACCACCTGCAGCAGAGTGGATCAATACCTTTTGTCCGGGTTGTACCTTGAAGTATTGTGTGAGGTTCTGATATGCAGTGAGTGCTGCCAGGGTTGCAGCGGCGGCCTGGTCGTGCGAAATGTTTTCCGGTTTTATAGCAAGGTGTGCTTCTTTGGCGGCTACATATTCTGCATAGGCTTTGCCATGGCCGGGAAAGTTAATCATACCAAAAACTTCGTCACCTTTTTTGAACTGCTGTACTGCACTGCCTGTTTCTGTGACAGTACCGGAAATGTCCCAGCCCAGAATAAGAGGATGGCTGTCGCTGAGCCTTCCTGCTACTCCTTTACCGTTCCTGGTTTTGATGTCTACAGGATTGATGCTGATTGCCGCTACTTTGATCAATACTTCATCGTCGCTTATTTCAGGGACAGGAAGGTCCGTCAGAAGAAGATTCTCCGGCCCTCCAAATGTATTTAAAACAATGCCTTTCATCATAATATGAATATAGTAAATAATGTGATCCGAAAAGAGAATATAATACCGGAGACTATATCATTACCAGGAAGGAGTACAGATATTCGCCTATGGATCGGCGATTTCAATATAAAATGTAGTATATTGTCGAACAATAAGCTGTCAGAAGATCTCATGGATACCAATGCTCAGATAGAAAAATTACTTCCACACAGAGACCCATTTTTATTCGTGGATGAAATAGTATCAACCAGCCAGGAAGAAATAATCGGTATGAAGACTTTTAGTAATCGTAATGCCTGGCTGAAAGGGAGTTTTCCCGGATTTAATTTTGTACCCGGTACGATCCTGATCGAATCGATGGCTCAGTGTGGCGGAGCAGGAGTGAAAATGCTGGGAACGATCGAAGGACTTTTTGGTCTCGCCAGAATTGAAATGGCTGAATTTATCAATGGGGCAGAGTACGATAAACCGGTCAGGTTTGTCATCAAAAATCTACATTTGAGTAAGCGGCTTATTAAACAATCCGGTACGGCTTTTATAGGCCATACCCCGGTCCTGAAAGCGACCTGGGTATGTATGCGCCTCGAATAAATAAAAAGCGCCGGAAGCATTTTTCAATACTGGCCCGGCGCCGGAATACTGTTTCATCCCCAAACGATGAAACAAATAATCCCTTTCTTTTAATGTTACTATTTTTTTTGACCTTTCTGTCCTTTGTTGTTTTGTTGAGGAGTAGTACGGGTGCTGTATTTGGTGTACTGCTCTTCGGTAAGTATATTTTTCAGATCGGATTCTTTCGAAGTTCTTAACGCTTTCATCTGAGTTCTCTTTTCTTCTTCCGTAGCAGAAGTGTTTTTGCGTAGCTCTTCAAATTTGGTTTTATACTGTGCCTCATGGTTTTTCCAGGAAGTAACCTGCTCATCCGTTAGTGTTAACTCTGTCTTCAGCTTGTTGTAATCAGGCTCAGGTCCTCCTCCCGGACCTTTGGAACGCTGATCAGACTGACTATAAGCAGAAGTGGCCATCATACTTCCTAGAAGTACCAGGCCGATAAATAGTTTTTTCATAGAATTCGTTTTTATGTTTCCTTTTAGACGAAGACCCTTGCTGATACTTGCGAGGTGGGCCGGTCCTGGCAAATGGAAGGTGTAAGGAAGAAATAAAACGAAATAATTTTATTGAAAATCACTATGTTGTGTTAATGCTGCTGGAGGGAGTAAGCTTTGTCTACCTTTCAGCAGCATTTATCATTTGTCAAAAAACGAAATTAACAGCAGTTAAGCAAGAGCGGAGGAACGAACGGAAAGATTTTTTTAGATAGTACCAGAGAAATATGCCTCTGGTCTAAGATTTAAGGTTGTGATGGTAAGCTAAAATAAACCCATAGCCTGTCCCCAGGCAGGCCATAAGTGTCTTGTCAGGGGACAAGACACTTATGGCACCAAATCATAGACGAGAGGCAAGTGTATTCAATTTTCTAACAGATGGATGCCTTTTGAAAGCCATCAACCCTTAAAATTTATCCGGGGCAATCTAAAATTGTTTGTGCAGCTCAAATACCTCGGCTAGTAATTTATAGGAGTTGACCCTGTCTTCAAACTGTTCTGCAAAAGTGCTGATCACTATTTCATTTGACTGAAACTCACGAGCCAGTAGCAGAAGCTGTTCTTTTACTTGTTCCGGTGTTCCTGAAACAGCCCGGTTCCGGTTGAACAGTACCCGGTTCCATTCTTGTTCGGTATAGGGATAAGAGCTTGCCTCTTTGTAGGAAAAGTGATGATCGTAACGTCCTTTTTCGAAGTTCAGCAGCCGGTAGTCCATCATGGTTTGCATTTCCCTGGCTTTTTGTTCGGTGGAAGCACAAAATACAAAGAGCCCCACACTTAGCTGAGGAGAAGCAAGTTGTCCGGAAGGTTTGAAACGCTCACGGTATGCATTGGCTGCCTCGGTTCCTCCTACTGGGTTGATGAACTGGGCAAAGGAAAGTGCCATGCCGAAATGTGCCGCAAGGTAAGCGCTTTCACCGCTGGAGGTGAGCATCCATAAGTCAGGTTGCGTGCTGATGTCAGGGATAGCCATGACTTTTCCTCCTGATTCAGAATCAGATTCTCCGGACAGAAAAGCCTGAAGGTCGGCAAGCTGTCTGACGTAGTCGGATGGATTAAAAGTGTTGGATGGATTAAGAAGACTGGAAGTAAGACGGTCTCCGCCGGGAGCACGTCCGAGCCCAAGATCAATGCGGCCGGGGAAAAGAGCTTCCAGTAACCGGAAATTTTCGGCTACTTTCAACGTGCTGTGGTTGGGAAGCATAACTCCTCCCGACCCCAGGCGTATTCTGGAGGTAAGTCCTGCCAGGTGCGCAATAAGTACCTCCGGGGCTGCTCCGGCAAGTGTCCGGCTATTATGATGTTCGGATAACCAGTAACGTGTATAGCCAGACTGGTCGGCTAACCGGGCAAGCTGACGGCTCTCATTTAAGGCTTCTACGGCATTGCTTCCGTGTCGTATAGGTGTCTGATCGAGGACACTTAATTGGAGGTTCATAAAACTATTAATTCATCTGAAAGGATGGTATGATAACTCCAAACGAATGAACTAAGTTCGTTTTTGTATGTGTGAACAGGGAAGCACTTTTAAATGAATGGCTTACAGGGCTATTTACCTCCGTTTGCCCGGAGGTCGTTGATACAATGGTTGTCCAGAGAAGGGATGCCGCTTCCCAGAAGATTTAATATTGATTCGCTGGATTCAACCTGGTAATACATAAGGCAGTCGGTATTATTGCAATGTCTCCCGTGGGCTTCGTCCTGGTGAGGAGTTTCCATATCCGTTCCGTTGTCTACCAGGCCCAGGATGTGACAAAATTCATGCAGTGCTACCGTTGTTTGCAAGGTTGTGGCAGAAGGTTGATTTAATCCTCCGGAAAAATCCTGGATTGATTTCCCGAAAAGAACCATGGCAGTGGGACTGTAAGCGATGCCCAGTACCTTTGAAGAAGAAGTGCTTTCGGAATACTCCCCGTCCGTTACCAGGAAATAAGCTGTCAGCGTTTTTCCGGAAGGGTATTCTGTGCGGTTCTTTTTTTCGAGTTCTTTTAGCTCGCTTAAGGTCAGAACCGTTTTGCCGGGAAAGCTCACGTTGCTTTGGATGACTTGTATCCCCGCCGGCTTTTGAAGCCTGGCTTCCAGAAAGGCGGATAGATTGGAGATTGTTTGGGCGGAAAGCTCGTATCCGTTTACAGACTGGATCTGAACGATCAGTTTGTCGTATTTCCCGGCAGACAGGAAATTATTTGGGGTGACAGCAGAAGGGACTTCTTCTTTGTCTTTCTTACTGCATGCAGTGACGATAGTCAATACGATGACCATCAGAAGAGAATGCAGAATTGGTTTTATACGATCTGGCATCTCGAAATTATTTTTGGCCGGCTTTCTTTTTTTCTTCCTTCGCTTTTTTCTTGAAATAACGTCTTAGCAGAAAGTTATGCTGGAGTGCTTCGAGATCTTCGTCCAGTTTCTGAGAACTTTTCTCCAGGTTTTCCAACGTATTTTTCAGTTGTGTTCCACTTTGTTTGTCGTGTAACATAACACCTATAGGAGATTCCGGATTATTGCTGGCTTCTTTTAGTGTTGTAATGAGTGCATTGGCAGTGTCCATGATTTTCTGCAATTCCAGCACGGAAGCCCGCATGGATTTGAATACGATCGTGTCTGTCGTGAGGTCGTTGGCCAGGGTTCCTTTTTTATTAAGTCCGCTGGCGTAATTGTTAAGCGAGTTGATGAGTTGCTGTGCTTTGTATGAAGTGGTCTGCAGCGAAGCTGCCGTGGCATTTATATGGTTGTAAAGAGAATTGTCGTTGATCAGTTTTCCTATAGTACCTTCTCCTTCGGCTATTTTTTTACTGATGGATTTGAAATCGGTGGTAATCGCCAGTATGTTTTCGTTGTTTGCCTGCAATGTATTCAGCATATCTTCGGAGGAAAATGTTTTGTCTACAGCCAGCGTATCCCCTTCTGCTATTTCCGGAGCAGTGCTGGTGCCACCGTATATGACAAGAATTTTATTCCCGATCAGCCCGTCTGCACTTACTTTTACTTTTGCGTCTTTCCGGATGTATTGCTGTGCTTTGCGCTCAATCTTTAGTGTGACGGCTACTTCCGATTTTCCGAAAAACCGTATATTGCTTACAGTGCCTATTTTTACACCTGAAAACCAAATGTTGTTTCCCGTCTGCAATCCGCTCACGTCGTCAAAAAGAGAAACCACTTCCATCTTCTTTTTAAAAGTGCTGTTGATATTCCCCACCATCAGAATTCCTCCGATCAGAAAGGAAAGGCCAAGCAATACAAATACGCCTACCATGACCGCCCGTTTGTTAGATGATTCGTTCATAATTTATTGTATAAAGTTATAAGTATAAAATTGTTTTATCCGTTCATCATTGGTAGAAGTAAAGACTTCCTCAAAGCTTCCGGCCTCTGAAAATTTTCCGTCCATCAGGGTGGTTACCCTGTTGCTAGTAGCTTTTGCACAGGTAAGATCATGAGTGATGATAACGGAACTGGTGTTGTAAGTTTCCTGAACTTCGTTGATGAGTTCATTGATCTCTGCACTGGTAATGGGGTCAAGACCTGCTGTAGGTTCATCGTAGAGCATGATCTCCGGTTTGAGAATAAGTGTTCGTGCGATCCCGATCCTTTTCCGCTGTCCTCCGGAAAGATCGGAAGGCATGTGAAATTTTTTATCCTTCAATCCTACGGCAACAAGTGCTTCTTCCACCGCTTCGTTTACCTGTTGTTTAGTAAGATTTTTAACGTTCATCGTGAGCGGGAAGGCCAGGTTCTGGTATACATTCATACTGTCGTACAAGGCACTGTTCTGGAAAGAAAAACCAATTCTCAGCCTCAGTGCATTGAGTTCTTTCTCCGGCAGTTTGTTTACCTGTTTGCCCAGTACCATTACGGTGCCACGGTCCGGTTTGAGGAGTCCTACAATGATTTTGATCAACACCGATTTCCCTGTTCCTGATTTCCCCAGTACGGCAATGTTTTCGCCTTTGAACACATTGAAGTCTACCCCTTTTAATACATGAAGATCTCCGAAAGATTTATAGAGTCCGGAGATGGAAATGACCGATTGGCTTTTGTCGATAATATGTTCGCGTTGTTTCTCCATTATACGTTAAAAGTTTCTGATCCAGTTTGAGATCTGCACAATGACTACTTCTTCCAGAAATACCAGGAACATAGAGATGATAACGGCCTGATTGGCTGCTTTCCCTACTCCCCGGGTTCCTTGTGAGGCATGATATCCTTTATAACATCCGACAATTCCGATTGTGAATCCGAATACAAGTGCTTTGACGATGGAGGAGAACAGATCCAGAAATCCAAGTGTGGAAAAAGCATTGTTATAATACGTGATGATGCTGGTAGCCTCTTGTCCGTGTACGTTGATATAAGATCCGAACAGGCCGACGAAACTGCAGTACAGGGCGAGAATAGGGATGGTAATAGAAGTGGCAATTACGCGTGTTACGACCAGGTATTTATACGGGTTGATGGCAGAGACCTCC
>CAYTGJ010000115.1:6382-8638 GCA_964437245.1 uncultured Chitinophagaceae bacterium | reverse complement strand
GGCTCCTATACTGGAACCTACTTTTCCCGCACAGATGAGGGCTGTGACCAGAGGCCCTAATGCTCTTACAATGGCAATACCCATCAGAGAAGGAAGCCAGGAGGCAGCTCCGAAATCTTCCAGCGAGGGGCGGGATTGTTTGGTAAATACAATTCCGATGATAAAACCTGTAACGGTAATAAGGGACAGTGATTTTAATCCTACTTCAAAACTCTGATTGATAATTTCCCTGAAATGAAGCGGGGTTCTGAAAATCTCTTTGAAAAAACGCGTCGTAAATTTAAAAGCTTTGTGGACGCCCATGAAGTATTCATCAATCCCTTTGGAAAACAAATACTTGGATGCTACAGTTGTCTTGTCTGTCTGGGTACTCATTTTTAAGTGCGAAGTTGGGTTAACATAGCAATGGCCACGATCAAATGTCTATATGTTTTGACAGGAAAACCTTACACTAATAAAAAAATAAGTTGCATTATTCACACCTGCAAAGATGGAATAAGGCAACTTGTCTTAACTTATCGTTTACACAGTTCGTGAGCTGTTGGTCGGTAGTTCCATCTTTTGAAGAATGACTTTGTAGAGGAACATATTCAACCCGCTGACTACAAACATAAACCCTGCAATCTGGATCGATCTGTTCGGATGCATGATTGCCGAGTTGATGATAAAGAGTGCACCGCTATATATGGATACAGCGATAAAACTTCTTAGCAGGATCATTTGTAAACTGATCTTCGCCCGCTGGTTCAGTAGCTGAAAACAGAAAATAAGTTCTGCTGTACCATAAAAGATAAAGAAACAGGTAGTGATGTGAATAAACCTTTCTATAGTGGTGGCGAAAAACAGAACGGACAAACTATACATGACAAAACCGATGGCATGAAGTTCATGATACTTGAATGGCAATTGTAAGTGTTTACTTTTGTACGTCGTGATCCAGGCAAATACCGCAATGGCGATCATACCAAAAGAAACCGTATACTGAAGGGCCATTGAAGACGCAAATGGTGATGCCATCAGGAATATACCGATGATGATCATCAAGATCCCGCAGAATCTTATAGATTGAAACTTTGTCATAGCATATCAGATTTAGTTATACATAATAGTGTAGCTTATTTAATTGCTTCAAAAAAGGTCGGAAAATATTTGTAAAAAGATGTTACAGGATCAGGCAGGATTTTTATACGTTTTCATGTAGCGGATAGTAGCGATCATAGTGAAAATCCGTAGGGTTTGGTGTATATTTGACTCTCTTTATATACAGTTTAAATCACTCGCTATGATCCGTTTTGTTTTGTTGTTGTTGGGTATTTTCCTCGCCGGAATTTATATAAGTAAAACAATTTGGACAGAACCTCTTGCCGTCAGAGAGAACAAGGTGGTGAATCCACAGTACGAACCGTTACCGGAATTGTTTTCTTCCGGGGATTCCCTGGTCTTGAACCTGCATTGTAAAAATGTGGAACGCCATATGGAGAAGCCTTATTTTCAGGATCTCCCTACCGGACTGGCTTACCGGGACGATGAAGCACTGGAATACTATTATTATTTTTATTATACCCGCAGCAGCGAGCCTAAGATAGCCGATATTGGTCATATTGCCCTGGCAATGCTCTATAATCGTACCGGCAGGAAAGAATTAGCGACAGAACACCTGGAAAAGATAACCGATCACTCTAGTCCTTATTATGCACTTGAGTTGGCAAAAGAAAAGTATTCGTATGGGCAGTTAAAATCGGCCAGAAAGCACTATGAAGAAGCACTTCTGTATCTGCCTGATTCACGCAGTGCCCAGGAGGGTTTTGTGAAAACACTTTATTACAGCCGGGATTATAAGGGGCTGTCAGCGTACCTGAACGAACAGCGTATTCAATATTATCCTTCTTATATTCTGTCAGAGGTGTATTTTTATTCCGGAAATCTGTTAGATTATTTTGCTCTGGAGAGTGATCTGTTCAAAGACAGCTGGATACAGGTCCTGGCAGCTCTTCTCGTTACACTTACCTGGGCTGTATATCTTTTTAAACTGGATATCTTCTCCCGGTTTCCTTTGGTTGTCGGGTTAGTCACGTTCGGTCTGGCTTTGGTGGCCACATTTTTGTGTGCGATACCGTATGAGGTATATAAGGTGTTTTTTGATTTCAGGTTAAACGGAGACCTCGCCAATGATTTCTTTTATTGTATAGCCGGAATAGGCCTCATTGAAGAAGTGGTAAAACTGGTTCCTTTGCTGGTCGTTCTGACAGTATTCCG
>CAYTGJ010000115.1:0-6372 GCA_964437245.1 uncultured Chitinophagaceae bacterium | reverse complement strand
CAACCTGATTGTGTACGGTCTGAAGGTGGTCTCGTTTGAAAAGCGCCGCTATGATCTGAAACGCGGGCTGCTGTACTTTTTATGTGCGATCACGTTTCATGGATTGTTTGACATCGTGCTGATCAATAAAATGCTCCATGATTTTGTATTGGTAGCCTATGTCATGATGGTGGCAGGAGTATATGGTCTGAATAGTATGTATAACTACGCTCTTAATATTTCTCCGTCGTTCAACGGTTTCAGAAGAGTGAATCCATTAGAACTCCGTAAATATCTGTTGGCTTCCTTTACGGCAATTCTTCTGTTCGAGTTTTTGCTGGGGGCCGTCACTAATGGATTTTATGCCAGCTATGATCTTCTGATCGATTCACTTTTAGGGTTTCTGATTTTATTGCTCTACCTGGTTTTCGGGTTGTCTGAATTTACATTGGTCTACGGTTACCGTACAGGGATCGTCAAGTATATTCAGAAATTCAATTATCCGGACCTGCTTTATACGGAGGTGACAGTCGCTCCTTCCGGGAAAAAGAATCTTTCGTTTACGCCGTTTGCATTAACCACCAGCTATAGGATACTGGTAGACAATGCCACTAATTACATTTTAGCAACTACGCAGGGAAATTTACCTCATAATGGATTCTCTGATTTCGTACTGATGCCGTTTAAGTACCTGGAGCAGCATAAAAAAGGGATTTATCAGTGCCGTTTGTATGGGATGGAAGAAGGAGAGGGATCTGCTCTTAAGGTGCTGGGCAATGTGGAGGTATCTGTTGCAGGGAAGGAGACAGTTAAGCCCCGTACATTCTGGGAGCGGATGAATGCCGGTAGCTTGTTTGTGATGATCGTTCTTTTTATCGTGTTGTTTGTGTATTACATGGAGTACCGCTCTTCCAGAGTGGGTTATCGCTGGTCTTTCGATTTTCTTGAAAAGAAGGTGCTGTCCAAGGCCGGGCAAAACCTGGATTATGCTGTTTATAAAGACCCGTCCTATACAGAGGCACATTTGTTATTAGGGAAAATGGCGTTGGTAGTAAATGACTGGCAAAATGTTTTTAAACATTCTGTATTGGCAGAACCTCATGACCGTAAACAGAGAATATGTAAAGAATACCTGACAGGGAAGTACTTTTATAAAGTAAATAAATACGAAGAGGCTAAAAAGTATTTTAGCGGATTGACCGAAGTTCCGGAGGTCCGGGATTCCGCCAGTTATTACCTGCTACAGATTTATGTAAAAGAAAACAACCCGAAGGAAATAGCCCGTATTCTGGAGAATGTTTTTCCGGAGACCTTTAACGATAGCATTAATTTTATTAAGGCGAACTATTTTATTGCAGGGAAAGAGTTTAAGAAAGCTTCCGGGCTACTTTCCAGAGATCTGGTCAAAAAAGGCTCTAACCTTCCGTACTATCATTATTGGTCGGGTTCTATTGCGCTTGCACAGGGAGATACTGCAGAAGCCTGCCAGTCTTTCAGAGCATCTGCTAAGATGGGTTATGATCCGGCACAGGTATCGTGGGGAATCAATTGTTATGGAAGGGAAGCGGAGCCTGCCAGCGAGATGGAAGTTATTCAGGAAGATTGAATTTTTCGGAGTAAAGCAGCACATTTTGAAAAATACGCTCATCTTTTTATATTGTACAATAGGAAAAGGATATTCTGCGAAATGTGTCAGGGGGTTGAATAATTAAATGCCATTGAGAGCCCGGCTGGTTTCCTGAAAGATCATTTTCTTTCTAAAAACTAATTACCGATGAGATTTTTTTCTTTGTCTTTCCAGGCTCTTTCCGGGCTATTGCTCGTACTTGTACTGAGTGCGTCTACGTTCTCAGACAATGACTGGGTATTGCGTAAGGAGTCCAACGGGATAAAAGTATATACCCGGAAGCTCCCGGGCGTTACAGTGAAAGAAGTAAGGGTTACAGGAGTCTTTGTGAATAGCCTTTCCAGTATCGTCAGTATTCTTCAGGATAAAGAAAGTCATCCTTCGTGGATCTATCATTGCAAAGAGGCCAAAGAATTGAAAAGGATCAATGACCTGGAGCAGATTTGCTATCAGGAAATAGAATTGCCCTGGCCCTGTGAAAACAGGGATCTTGTCACGAATTATCAGATCCGGCAGGACAGTCTTACAAGAGAGATCAAAATTTATGTAACAGCAATGCCGGACTACATTCCTAAGAAGCCGGGTATTGTGAGAATAAAAATGGTAAGTGCTCAATGGACGATCACTCCGAAGCCGGATAAAACAGTTTTGGTGGATTATGTGGTAAACGTAGATCCGGGAGGAAGTATTCCCGGATGGATGATCAATATGGGGGTGACCGACGGACCGTATGAGACGTTGATCAACATGAAGGAAAAGTTGAAAGAGGAAAAATACGCTACGGCGACTCTTTCGTATATAAAAGATTGAATTGACTTTGTTTCTCCGCAATTCCAGAAGAAGGTTTTATTTATTGCTAACTAACTATTATTGAAATTTATGAGAAAATTTTTCGGATTATCCCCTTTCGTGGGGGAAAAGATATTGCTTGCCGGATTGTGTGCGGTGATGCTTTGCTGGTCGGGATGTAAAAAAAAGAAAACCGACCCTGATAGTACACCTGGCCCTACAGGACCTGGTCCGGCAGACACGACGATGGTTTTCGTAAATGCTGCAGATGCGAATATCGTGTATAGCGGGAGGATTGATTTCAGCAATCCGCTGGCTCCAGCCTTCTCTTTTCCGGGAGTTTCGGTCAAAGCAAAATTTCAGGGCTCTGCCATTGATGTGGTGATCAAAGATTATAGTACCGGTACTGCTATCACCACCAATTATTTTACCGTGGTCATTGATGGGAATGTCCATAAAATAGTGCGGGTCAACAGTACGGATACTTTGTATACTGCCGCCCGTGGCCTGTCCAATACCGAGCATACGATCGAGCTGTTCAAGCGGACAGAGGCAGTAGTCGGGAGAAGTTCGTTTAAAGGATTCAGGATCCTTGAGAACACATCGTTGCTTTCTGTATCTGCCGCTACCAGAAAGGTAGAATTCATCGGAGATTCGTTTACCTGCGGGTATGGCAATGATACCAGTTATGCTACAGGCACCAATTCAGGGTTTCATTCAGTGTACGAGAATAATTACACAGCCTGGGGAGCTATTGTAGCAAGAGAGCTGGGAGCACAATACCATTGTACGGCTTATTCCGGAAGAGGAATGTATCGTAACAGTACAGGATCTACCTCCGGAACGGTTCCTTTGTTTTATAATAGGATCCATCCCGATAATCCCGCCCCTCTCTGGGATGCTTCGAGGTATGTACCGGATCTGATCGTGATTCATCTGGGTACAAACGATTTTGCACAGGAACAGCTTGGAGTTCCCAATATGCTGGATTCTGCACAGTTTGTAAATGCCTATATCAATTTTGTTAATACACTGAGAGGTCATTATGCCTCTGCTTCGGTCATCTGCACAGTTCCCAATTCCATGACGGATTCTTATCCTGCAGGGTTAAAGTCGTATACCAGAATTAAGAATTATCATCAGGCGGTGGTCGATCATTTCATTACAGGAGGTGATACGAAAGTTAAATATTTTGAGCTGACTCCTCAGACCGCTCCTTACGGAGAGGATTGGCATCCAAGCAATGCGACCCATGCTTCCATGGCTGCACAAATAAAACCATTTATTAAAACACTAATGAGCTGGTAATAGTAGTTTTCCGGTTTCTATACCTATAGATTGTCTCGGAGAGGATTACGTTTACACGTATTTGGAGGTAGAAAGTACTAAAAAAAGGCTCCTGATCCGCTTGTCCTACGTTCCCGGAGAGTATTGAGTGCGTTGTATTTGAAATCTTGAATCTTAGATAATAGTAAACTTTGGCTGGGACGATCTTTCAACAAGAAAGGGAGTAAAGCAGACCGCTTTGCTCCCTTTCTTGTTAAACATTAATTGGGGGACTGAAAATTGTTAAGAATGATTACTCAAACATAATATCATCCAGCCATATAGAAAAAGCTTCTCCTGTGCCTCCGGAGTACAGGACGAATCCGGAACGGATACATCGGAGGTCTGCATTTTTCAGGTCGATTTCGTATTTTTTCCATTCATTGGTAAGCGCAATTTTGATCGATTTTTTATCCGTATCGTAATAGGGTTTCCCTTTGTCTATCAAACCATATCCGAAAGTACCGATCACGTTGTCAGTACTTGCTTTCGCCCAGAAGGTAAATTTTTTGGCTCCTGTCAGGTTAAATCCTCCTGGTCTGTCGCCCCAATCGTCCGGAGGATCTACCAGTGCCAGGCCAAACCATCCTGCGGTGTGGTCGTAGGTGATCTTGATGGAAGCCATTCCCGAGTGTACACGCTCTTTATGCTCCATGTCTACCTTCAGGTATTTAAAGTCTCCCATATAAGCAGTCGGAAAATAGAGCTGATTCTTTCCATCCTGATAGACGGCAAACGGAAGAGTTGTTCTCGCCCCCGGAATAAAGGCAAAAGGATTTTTCCCGTTATTGATCGAGAAGGACGAATGGGCAATCCCGAGGTTTTTGTACTGATCTTTGGCAAAAGCATATACTTTGATCGGTCCGCTTTCATCGGGGAGTTTTATCTCGAATCCATCTTTTAGATTTCCGCGGTATTCCAGAGGGTTGATCTGGTCTCTGCGGACGCGGCTTCCCAGCCGCTGATTGTAATGAAAACTGATCTCCAGTGGATCGTTCTCGGCATCGGTCACGGTAAGTTTGACCGGTATCCATTTTCCGGAAGGAAGAGAAGTATCCGGCAGAGAGAAATGAGTGATCGATGGAACGTTGTTGACAGGTTTTTTGCCGGTGAAAGCTTCCCGGGTAGCCCAGTAGGCCGGCCGGAAATTGTCGTTGAAATAGAACAGCAACCATACCGTTCCGAAATTATCACTGTGCCCGTAGTGGAATACATAGACGCCAAGACATCCGGGTTTTGATTTGATCCAGTCGTGGAAACCCTTGGCGATGACAGAATATTTTTGTTCATCGTTTGGCTCGGTCTTGACACTGTTTTTATCTTCTTTAGCTTCCCATTCGCCGCTCACACCATATTCGGTGATCACATAGGGTTTGTCGATCCCTAATTTTTCAAGTTCTCCGGGGAGCTGGCTGGCTCCGCTTCCGTATACGTTGACTCCATAGATATCCACGGAGGGAGTATATTCTTTCCACCATTGAAATCCGAAATTCCAGGCTTCTACGGAAACGATCGGATGTTCCGTATCTGCTTTTTTAATATCACGGCATACTTTCTCCAGAAAGATCGCATAGGCTTTTTTCTCTTCGTCTGTCGCTATGTTGAGGAATACTTCGTTGCCCACTCCCCAGTATAAGACAGCCGGATGGTTTTTGTACCGGTTGACGGTTTCCAGGGCATATTTATACATGTCGTCCATCCCTTTGGTGTCGGCAAGATAGTTGAAGCTATCGTCGCCTTCCATCCCCGGACGGCCGTGGCGCATCCATATCCCCACCATTACTTTGATGCCGTATGCCTGGCAGCTGTCGAGCAGGATCTTTGTCTGGTCGTTGGTACCCCAGGTCCGTATGGTATTTACGCCCAGAAATTTAAGATCTTTTAAATAGCCTCCAATCGTTTCTTTACTTACTTCTTCCCCAAAGGTGACTCCTTTAACATAAAAAGGCTGGTTATCGACATACAGACGCCAGGCAGTTCCTTCCTTTTTTACAATTGTTCTGGCCGATAAAAGTCCGGATACCAGTATCAGTATTGTTAAAATAAATGCTGTTTTCTTCATATCAACAAAATAAGATAAATCGGTTACGAAAGAAAAAAAGCAGATTTTAAATCACCGGCTTTTTCCTTCGAAAGGCTTCTAAAGGGTATAGTTATAACGGATACATCGCCTGGTGGGTTTTGAGCAGGCCGGAAAGTGAGTTATAAAACAGGTTATTGCTGAGGTAGAACCGAAAAGTCTGTTTTTTAGATAGCCCTGGACGGAGAAAGGACTTTTGTGAGCCTTTGATAAATCCTTTACCTTTGAGAAAAATTAATTCGTCGGAGAAACTATGAACTGGAATATTCTATTTTTAGTACTGCTTGCCGGATCGGCCACCGCAGTACAAGCAGGAGTGAATGGTGCGTTGGGAAAGAAAGTAGGGATCATTGAAGCTGCCTTTGTTTCTTTTCTTGTAGGAACAGTTTTTCTTTTCCTCCTGCTGTTGCTCACCCGGAAAGGGAATCTGGCAGGAGCCCTGGAAGTGCCGAAATGGCAACTCACAGGAGGACTTTTGGGAGCAGTTTATATCCTGATCATGGTGGTGGCGGTGAATGGCGCGATCGCCTTCGGCATGGTCTCGATCCCTGTGAAGGTGTACTCGGCGACC
>CAYTGJ010000114.1:0-14845 GCA_964437245.1 uncultured Chitinophagaceae bacterium | reverse complement strand
AATCCCTCCGAGTACTGTACGGTTCAATACAGATGCATTTTGTTCCGCTGCTCCGGGGAACACTAAAGTGGCCGGGCGTGCCATGGACGGCTGGTCATGATACTGCTGCAACGTAAGTCCTCCGGGAGTCTGATACTTCAGATCCGAATACAGCAGCAATAATTTGAGGGTCATTTTTTTACTGTATTTCCAATCCCCGCCCGTCAGTCCATACCATCTCCGCATAGCACTATGGTCTCTGTAACCATCTGCTCTCTGAAACCCCTGGTTAAAATAAAAAGAGATGTTCTTGTGCTGTTTATACAAAGAAGTATTCTCCTGAAATAATCCATACGCTCCGCCGCTTACGGAAGCAGTCGCATATACAGGTGCGGAGGTTTTCGGGGCCGGATCGATCAGTAATACACCTCCTGTATTGGCTCCAAACACGGTAGCCTCCGGCCCCTTGATCACACGAAGGCTGGTCAGCGTTCCAATGTCAAGACTATTCAGATAGGTATTCCCGCCGGCGTCTGTAAACGGAAATTCAGAGAGATAGATCCGGACATTTCTCACTCCGAAAGGAGAACGAAGCAAACTACCACGAATGGACAGCCGGTAACTTCCGGGAGATCGCTCTTCCATTCGTACGCCCGGAACCAGATTCAAAGCAGGGAGTAGCGAATAAGACGGTAATTGATCTAATTCTTCCCGGGTAATGATCCCCTCAGAAGAAGTAAGCCTCATTACAGACTCGCGGGAAACTCCGGTGACTTCTACTTCCTGTAATTCATAGTACAGAGAATCCCTGGGTTGAGCCAATAGCGGACATTGCACTACCAAAGATAGAAAAGCATATAACCAGTAACGCATAAGACCTTCTCAAAAATATTTTTTCCGAAACAAGCTCCGGTCTCGGATTGTTGCTTTCCTCTTATTTTTTAGCTTCTACTCTCCATACCACATTCGAGGCATCATCGGCAACGAGTAAAGAGCCATCCGGCAATACCGTAACGCCTACAGGCCGGCCATATACTTTACTCTGATCTGTATCTGCTACAAAACCAGTCAGGAAATCTTCCGGTGGCCCGGAAGGACGTCCGTTTTTAAACGGTACAAAAATAACTTTGTAACCCGACAACTCTTTTCTGTTCCAGGAGCCATGCTGTCCTACAAAAGCTCCGCCACGATATTTCTCAGGAAAATTTCCTTTAGTATAAAAGGTCAACCCCAACGAAGCGGTATGAGATCCAAGCGGAACATCCGGAACAATCGCTCTGGCTACCAGTTCCGGGCGCTGATCTTTTTCTTCTATCCTGGGATCTATTCGTTTCCCAAAATAAGAATAAGGCCAGCCATAAAACCCTCCCTCTTTCACACTGGTAATATAATCCGGTACCAGGTCATCGCCCAAATGATCCCGTTCATTGACAGCGGTCCATAATACATTTGTGCCCGGAGCCCAGTCCATTCCCACCGGATTCCGGAGTCCTGAGGCATAAATACGTTCACCGCTACCATCCGGATTTATCTCCAGAATATTCGCCCTTCGGATCTCTTCTTCCATTCCGTGTTCCGCCACATTGCTGGCAGAACCCACGCTCACGTATATCTTGGAAGCGTCTTGATTGGTGATGATGTTTCGTGTCCAGTGATTATTATATCCTCCGGCCGGGAGGTCCAGTATTTTCTGCCCGGCTGCTTTGATGGTAAGGCCTCCTTTCTGATAAGGATATTTCCATAATCCATCCGTCACGGCTACATAAAAATCATTGCCGATCAGCAGCATTCCTAGGGGCTGGTTCAGTCCGGACAAAAATTCTTTTCTTATTTCAGGAACACCGTCCTGATCTGCATCCCTTAGCAATGTGATGCAATTAGGACTGGTACCTGTATTCATCGATTTATCTGCTCCTACTACTTTCATTCCCACTTTCTTGACCGAAGACGGTTCCGTATTGGCCTGGGAAACGAGTACATCTCCGTTGGGCAACACATATATCCAACGGATGCTTTTAAGATCGCCGGCATATTTCGTCACTGTAAAACCTTCGGGAGCTAATGGTTTCCGGTCGTTCTCCCACCCGATCACATTACTGAAATTTCTCACGGATTTGGTTTCAAAAGGCTCCGGTAATACCAACGAATCTCCGGTGGTCTGTACTTGCCCGGCGGTATTACCGGCAGTTTTATTTTCTGTATTCGTATTAGCGGTACATCCTGCCAATACTGCTGCGAAAAAAGAAAAATGGATTATTTTTTTCATATGATCATCTATCTAATGAGACAAAAAAGATTTAAACAAAAACAGTGTACTATTAATACGTTTCTCACTATTTATAGTACACTGCCTATATATCATGATTAAGTTATTTGTTTATATACCACTTCACCCCTACGTTAAAGCCAATAGAGCTGAATGCCAATATCTGTGTAGTAAGATCCGTTCCGGCATAATTATCTGGGATCTCTTTTTCAAAATTCCCGCTGACACTGGTCTGAAGCGTACTTTGCGGAACCCCATTGAGGTATATTACAGCAGTGGAAGAAGAGGTATATGATTTAGGTGCCCAGGAGGCCAGTCTTCCGTTTACTTCTCCGAAGATCGCCAGTTTGTCTGTCACCATAAAATCCACCCCCAGGGCAGAAGTAAGACCGGTTGCAATTCCACCTTTGTATTCCAGCTCCGTTTCATTCGTTCCCAACAGCATACCGGCATTCGTATATTGCTCGGCTAAACGCTTATCTTTCCCCAGATTGGCCAGTCCCAGAAAAACACCCATCCGGGCATAAGGAACCAGTTTCCATTCGTCGTTTCCCCTGATCACAAGCGAAGGATTCAAATAAAAAGAAGTAGCCTTACGATCTACAGTTCCTCTGTTATTACCAAAGTCATCTTTTATCGTACGACCAGTCCCGATCAAATAGCCCATATTCAACTCCACTCCTATGTTATTACGCAGTAGTCCTACGCTTATGTTAGGAGTCATTCCTTCTCCATAACTTCCTTTCACCACTTCTACACTTCCGTTGCTATGGGAATGAGCCCCCGTTACGGTACTTCCTGCCCGGAATCCGTACCCAAAACCAGCCCCTACATATAATCCCTGAGCATAAGCTCCCAATGCGATAACATTGGCAAATACAACCGATAAAATTATCTTTTTCATAAAATCAATTAAGGTTAGTTAAAAATATTTCAATACTATTCATGCCCCTAAAATTGTCTATCCTGTTCCTGACAATCCTTACAGTATTTTAATTGTTTATTACAGCATTCATACCAGAAGTTATCTCGAAAAGAGATACAAGATACCAGATTCAAGATGCTGGATAAATTTTTCATAGAAAACATTGAACAGGAAACACTATCGAATAATTTCTAAACAACCCTATCCGGCATCTTATATCCTGAATCAGGGTCTAAGAATAAGAGTAGCATTTATCAGGAACAATCTATATATATTATTTTCATCCTCACAGAAAAAATTTGTTATCTGACCACCATTTTCTTCCGAAAGTGCAGAAGAAAATTTCACGACATACATTCTTTCTATCGTATGAACTTCCGTTTATAAAAGAGCTCCGGACAAAATTAATGTAACCTAATAATTCGCTATTCCGTTTAGTATTATTGCAAGAGAAACTATAAACCAAGATACAGCAGAATACTACAATTCCGCTGACACCTGCATCACGCCCAACACCTTCAATTGTAACTATACCACTACTAATAACTCTTATGAACTCGCTAAACAAGTCGTACCAGTACGCCAACCGGGAAGAGGTTGAGCTTACCCTACAAGTAAAAGAAGGGGCCCTCCCTTCAGAAATATTCGGGGTTATTTACTTTACATCCATGTGCGGAAGCCTTAACTCAGGAGGACTTCCCATTCCGGAGCGACATCCCGGAGATACTTACCGGAATCCTGAATTCGGGACTCCACAACTGGCCGGAGACGGCATGATGTTTAAATTAGATTTTAATACGTCCGGACAAGCGAACATTAAAACACTAATCAACAAACCTCCGTGTTATTATGCAGATCTTGCTACCAGCCGTCACAACAGTCCTTCGATCGAATCAAAATTCAGCCGCTACGGTTTTAAAAGTGCCGGCATGACAAGAGCATCTCTGCAACTTGGATTCAGAAACGAGCTGAGTGTAGCGGTGGTTCCTTTTCAGTTTCAGGAAGACAAGCATCCTCGTATGATGGTCACCTTTGACGCGGGAAGGCCCTGGGAATTCAACACTCAGTCGCTTGAACTGATCACACCGATCGCCCAATACGACGAATGGATCAAAGGTACTCCCCCTGGATTAAAATTTCCCTTCTACCTCATCCAAACAAGTGCCCACCCCTCTTTTGATCCCGTCACCAAAGATTTTTTCACCGTCAACTATACCCAGAAAAAATCTGCCGGATACCAGGTAGCTTTTTTCCTCTTGCTGTTAGAACACAGGGACGAAGTAAGGGAGAAATTACAAGGCACCAAAAACCTGTTTGATAAAATCTGTTATACTATTGAAGCAGGATACGATATCATTCAGGAAATCATACAGGACATTATCCTTTTTTTCAGAAAATCGCAGGAAGAAAGAAGATTCAAAGACTTGCTCAAGTCTATTCTGAAAAAATACAACTTTACACCGGAAGAGCTGGAGGGAAAACTAGAAGAACTTAATTCCGAGAACGAGGTATACCTGATGCACTGGGACGGCAAGCAGGCTCCTTTGAAAAAATGGAAAGTGGTGGACGAACACGGGCAGGACATTACGATCGATGAATGTATGCACCAGACTGCGCTTACAGAAGATTACATCCTGCTCTCCGACTCCAGTTTCAAATTTTCAGCAGATCTTCTCATCAACAATCCATTCCCTAAAAAACCGGCTATTGACCGCTTCTTAAGGAAACTGCTGAACAAAAAAACGCCCGTTGACATCACCTTATACATCGTCAAACGCTCTGACCTGAAAGATGACAACAGCATTGTGAAAGCGAAAAAATTTCCACTCCCGGAAGACTGTATCCACTACGTCGCCAACTATAAGAATCCGGATGACAATATTACCTTGTATACGATCAACAATAATTCTGTATGCGTTGCCGAGTGGATCCGTCCTTACGATTACCTTAAAATAGGAGGCAAACCGGTATCCAATAATCTGGTAGGATTGCCGGCCATGTCTGCTATGGATCTGAATGCGCTGAGCAAGTATGTGATCAACTGTCAGAACGGGATCATCGACCGTAAAGACTGCATGGCCTCCGGAGGCCCTCCGGGCAATACCACAGAACCTCATACCTGGGAAGTCTGTCTGTTTACACACCGGGATATTTCTTCGCCCAACAAAGCGGTAAATGAGATCAAAGATCTTTTCGCCTACTCTGCCGGATTAAATTCTCAAAGGCTTACCAAATTCATGTACGAGCTTTTTCACAAAACTCCTGGCAAAGTTATTCCCAATGAAGAAATCCTGAAATATACCGAAGCCGGCGTTACCCAATCGCTGATACGCATTGAAACAGATGGCATGACCATTAAAGATGCTTTTATGCTGGAATTTAATGCTGAGATCCGGTCTATCCAGTTCGTACCAAGAAGAGAAGAACGGGAAGGGGTTGACTATTCCGTAAACGGTTATGTGGTATGTGTGATGCTTGTGGGATCCAGTACGATTCCAAACGATCCGGTCATGGATTATGAGAGGGAGCTATGGATCTTTGAAGCAGACCATCTTGCTCAAGGGCCTGTATGCAAACTTACCCATCCGGAACTTTCGTATGCTTTTACCTTACATTCTGCCTGGATAGAAGAGGCACAGGAACAGGATCCTACTTACCAGGTGAGCATCCGGGAAGATTACAGCAACCCTCAATCCATCTTACCCTGGGTACAGCCCGAGTTGAAAGATTTTTTTGAGAAATATGTATTTCCTCATTTTGATCAGAAGAAAGAAGTCAGTCACTCTTAAACCTATATAGAAAAGCGAAGCTACAGGATTGATTTTCCTTCACAGAAGAATAAGATAATAACAGAGATTTGACCGGATTGTCCGTGATCAAATCTCTGTTTTAGACTATCGCAGATTAATTTCAGTACGATTCCCCGATGGCCGATACAAGATAAACATAGGCGTTTATGAAATTGCTACAGAGCATTTCCTGTTCCTCCACAAAAACAGAACTGTCCTGGAAAGAATAGTCAATATTTTGTCTCATTCTCTCGAATCTGGCATCTTTTATCTTGAAAAAATTTTAAGACAGTCTGGTCTATACTGTTTTATCATTTTCCTCAAACAGTTTCCGTATAAGTGCGGAAGCTCTCCAAAATTGCCTGCCATCCGGCCCTTTGCATTTCTTCCGGGTTGGTATTTTCCGGATCAAAGGTTTCTATCACCTTGACCTTATCCCCTTCCGGTTGAAACACAACTTTCACTTCTCTTCCATCTGGAAGCATGTATTCCAGAAGCTCATGTTCTTTCACCTGAGTATAAACTCCTTCAAAATCAAAGCTCATACTTCCGTCTTTCGCAGCCATGGTCGACTTGAATTTACCTCCTATACGTATATCATTTTCGGCATAGGATGTATGCCAGTCTTCCGAAGCCTGGTTCCATTGAGTGATATGAACAGGCCCTGTCCAGCAAGTCCATACTTTATCGACGGGAGCATCGACAACTATTTCTATCGTAATTGTTTTTTTGGCTGTTGTCATCTAGGATCAATTTTAGTTAAAAATGACTTTTTTTATCAGAATAATTTTTCACTGATATACAAAAGTAATAGATAATCTCCAACCGGAAGATGTGTAAAAACGACTTTTTAGAGGGGGATATACGACATTACTTCCTTTCATAAAGGGATCATTTCTATTCTCATGAGGCCAGCAATACAATAATATCATTTATCCGACAGATGACAGGATAACACAAGCTCACCCCATTGACCAATATCATTATTTCTTCAAACTTTTATCATACTATTATTGATAGCCAGCGCCCATTTTTGTTTAAAATTATACATCATGGGAACCATTCAGGAAATACAGCAAGGAAACACAGGACTTCTTGTGTCCGACATTAAATTATACAAACAGGAAATTCAGTTCCTTCTCAAGATCATCACCCGGCAATATGCTTCTTCCATGAACAGAAAAGAAATAAAACTTTTAGATACCTACTGGATAGAATTTGAAGAATGCCGGTCCAAACTGGAACTAATGGAAGAAGAATTAATGAGCCCGGAATCCTTATCCGGTGTACTATCTAAAAACTCTCTGGACAACCATACTATTTCAACAGAGCTCCAGCGGATCACCGTCTCTTTAAAAGGGATGAAGTCCAGTCTGTACACCTATCTGGAAAACCCGGAACTGGTTCTTAAATAAACCAGGAGACTATACTAAATTCCGGTCCCGGAATTTCAGCACTGGCAATATTTACGGATAGCAGGGACAGACTTTAAATTCATGGACTATTCACATGCATTAATGTGCTCCTTTATTTCTTTATAAATTTCCAGTCTGTCCCTGAGTGAATTTCAAGATTATAGTAAGATGCTCTTTAAGAATAAAGAGAACATTCAATTGCTCATGCTTCCGTAGAAAGATATCTTCATTTTAAAAACCGGGGACTATCTAAGGGATCGTATGAACTGTTCTTTTATCTGAGAAGGGGATTAAAATTGATGCTGGATAATCTATTAATTTTTAAGAAATAATTCCAAACAAATTCCCCCTCTCTATCGTATCTTTCTTTCTCAGAATCACAAATATTACAAAGAATCTTATATTGCATTGTCTGTTTTTATATTTTAAAAAACCTTTTTATGAAAGTAAAATTATTCAGTCTCAAAAAATACGAAGAAAACTATATGCTCCAGGCGAATGCAGGACTACATGATCTTTATTTCGAACCGGAAGCCTTGTCTCCTGACAATGCTTCTTCCTGCAAGGGTTTTCAAGCTGTTTCGGTTTTTACGAATGATCATTTATCCGCTCCCGTACTAAACACCTTAAAGGAAACAGGTGTTCGCTATGTAGCCATACGGGCTACCGGATACGATCATGCAGACCTGGGAGAGGCAAAACGCCTGGGGATCAGGATCGCGAATGTACCGGAATATTCGCCCTACTCTGTAGCAGAACTGGTTATCACTCACACCCTTGCACTGAACCGGAAAATAGCCCTTGCACAGGAGCAGGTACATCAGTATAATTTTTCTCTGAACAACCTGATTGGCTTTGATCTTCATCAAAAAACGATCGGAATTCTGGGGATGGGACGTATCGGCGGAACTGTTGCCAAAATACTGCACGGATTCGGCTGTAAGATCCTTGCCTTTGATCAGGTACCCAACCCTTCTTTTATCCGTGACTATAATGTCCGTTATTGTTCCAAAGAAGAATTGTTTTCCAACGCCGACATTATTACACTGCACATTCCTTTGAATGAACATACCCGTTATATTATCAACAAAGAAAGTATTTCCACTATGAAAGACGGGGTCATGATCGTCAATACCGGCCGTGGAGGACTGATCGACACAGAAGCAGCTATCGAAGGATTAAAAAGCGGGAGAATCGGCTCGCTGGGCCTTGATGTGTATGAAAAAGAAAAGGGAATATTTTTTTACGACCATTCCGGTAAAGTAATCCAGGATGATACATTACTGAAACTCATGAGCTTTAAAAATGTTCTGATCACTCCTCACATGGGATTTCTTACTTCTACTGCTCTTCAAGACATTGCGGATACTACATTCTACACCCTCAAGTGCTGGGATAAAGGAGAACATAGCCGTTACGAACTTTATTGATTTTTAACCCTTCCGGATAAAAGATGTTTTTATCCGGAAGGGTTAATATAATAACCTATCCTGCTATACGGTTTTAGAAAAAACGGGGTTCTCTTCTTTCTGCTGCTGTAACCGCTCATCAAAAGCCATACAGATATTTCTCAAAAAAGGCCGCCCCGACTCCAGCACCTTCAGCGAATGACTTCCCATTTCCAGAAGTCCATCCTTCCGCATTTCTTCCAGGCGTATATTTCGTTCTCTCGTCAATCCTTCAAAAGCAGGGTACTCTTGCCAGGATGTTTCCAGTTTGCACATAAGGTCCAGGATCTGCCTTCTGAGAAACAGATCTTCCTCCGTTAAAATATGTCCCCGGTACACAGGGATATGTCCGTTGTTAACCTCTTTCATATATTCTTCGACCGTCTTAGAATTCTGGGCAAAAGCCATCCAGGTATCACTGATCGAAGAAGCGCCCAGCCCTAACAAGGTATCCGTATGCGTACTGGTATACCCCATAAAATTCCGGTGCAGGGATTTGGTAAGCGATGCCTGATAAAGTGTATCGGTCGACAACGCAAAATGATCCATTCCTATTTCGTGATATCCGGCTTCTTCCAAAAGATTTCTCCCGGCTTCATACAGATTCCTTTTTTCTTCATTATCGGGAAGATCCAGCTCTGTATACTTCCGCTGTCCTGGCTTTACCCAGGGGACATGCGCATAGCTGTAAAAGGCAATTCTGTCAGGAGCCAGTAGTTTCACCTTGTCCAACGTATCCATCATTCCCTTCATAGTTTGCAGCGGCAGACCATACACCAGATCAAAATTCACTGAAGTGTACCCTGTTTTCCTGGCCAGTTCTGTAACATGTACCACCTGTTCAAAGCTTTGCTTTCTGTTGATAATATCCTGCACCTTCGGATCAAAATCCTGTATCCCGAAACTTACTCTCCGGAAACCCAGCCCGTACAATACTCTCAGGTGCTCTTCCGTGGTATTGGCCGGATGGCCTTCAAAACTAAAATCAACCGATTCGGATACCTGAGCATTGCAAAGTATTCCCTCCAGTAAAAGAAACAGATTTTCGGGACTGAAGAAAGTAGGGGTTCCTCCTCCCAGATGTATTTCCCGGATCCTGGGCTTCCTGGGGAAAAGTCGTTTGTACAACTCCCACTCCTGCAAAACGGCATTAATGTAGGGAAGCTCCACGGCATGATTGACTGTAATTCTTGTATTACATCCACAGTACGTACAGAGGCTTTCGCAAAAAGGTAAATGAATGTATAAACTAATACCTTCTTCTCCTCCATTATTCATTGCCTCCTGTACATGAAGCTTCCACAAGGTTGAATCAAACCTTTCGGTATCCCAATGAGGGACCGTAGGATAACTGGTGTACCGTGGACCCGGAACATTATATTTTTTGATCAAAGAATTCATCGCACCTTCCTTTTAATTAGTTCAATGACACTGCTTAGTTGTACAGCATTCCACTTTTCCACCGGAAATACCCGGACTGATATAAGGGATATCCAGACTCAATCCACGAA
Source organism: uncultured Chitinophagaceae bacterium (assembly GCA_964437245.1). Lineage (GTDB taxonomy): Bacteria > Bacteroidota > Bacteroidia > Cytophagales > Cytophagaceae > JANYCO01. The sequence goes on along the minus strand of CAYTGJ010000114.1, from coordinate 4,512 downwards.
GGATCAGCAAAACACCCACCACTACCGAAAACACCGGCAGGACTGACCGGATCTTTTCCCGCCAGGTGTTCTGAAGTGTATTTATATAGGTGACCAGCATCATCGCAGGAGCTGTTCCCAATCCAAAGAATACCATATAAAGTCCTCCGTCTGAAAAATTTCCGGAAGCGACAGCTCCTACAAGAGCGATGTAAACCATTCCGCAAGGGAGTAATCCGTTCAGCAAGCCTATAAAAAACAAGGAGGACAAACTTCTTTTTTTAAAGAGTTTTGAAAAAATATTTTTAAAATTAAGATAGACAATGGTCAGTTTTCCTAAATAGCGTTCCGGAGAAAATCCTTTTAGCGAAGCCAGGGCCAGCAGAATTACAACTGCTCCACACACAATCGACAAATATTGCTGAAACCCGGAAAGTACCGCTACGTACCCAATCCCTCCGAACAACATTCCAATACTGCCATAGGTCAAAATCCGACCAGCATTGTACAGCAATATCCCTCCTGTCCTGGACGAGCCCGGAGGCACGGGCAGGGCGAGGGCAATAGGCCCGCACATCCCCACACAATGGAGACTTCCCATGATCCCAAGCAAAAATCCTGTCCAAAGCATCATTGTATATACAAATCCTGTTCGGTATAATATTCTACGCCGTTTGCGCTCCAGTCGATCTTTATTTTATACAAACCGGTCACAAATAATTCTTTTCTGAAATGCTGAGTTCCTCCCTCCTGCACCTGTATCGGTACTATAAGATCTTTGGATGAATCAGAAGGACGGAAGAACTCCACCTGTCCGGTGAGTTGTTCCTGCCGGAGACTGTCCCGGAAATGCAGGGTCACACCCGTTGTATCCTGTTCAAGCCGGATCGTTTTGTCGTGATCGGCTACGTGCCGCATCTTATTGATCTTCTCCTCGTACCGAAGTTCCTGCCCATAATAATCCTCGCTCACGAGGTCTACTTTAAACTGGTATGTTTTTACCACCAGTGTGATAATAAACACCATAAACAGTCCAAAGGCAATGACTACATAAATACTTCCATTCAGTTTTTTCATAATTTTCACTGTTTTTATTGAGCCGGTCCTACAAAGGTGGTTTTGATCTTTTCGATCAAATGATCGTCTTCGTACACTCCCAGGATCACTTTTGTTTTCATCGTTTTAATAGCATCCTTATCAAGTACGATAAACAGGGCTCCTTCGCCAATGGACTGAGCCGTGGCCACCGGATATTTTCCGACAGGCAGTATCTCTCCTGCTATATTCTCCAGACGGAAATGAACCTTTTTATCGTTCCGTGTTTTATTCACGATCTTGATATTATAAAGATTGCTGTATTTCCCTTCCCCATACTCCTGATACAACATACCGGGGGTTCTCAGGATGGAAGTTTCCACATCGGATCGTGTAGCGAGCAATACTACCAGTGATCCGACAAGCATCAGCAATATGACAGAATAAGCAACGATCCGTTTGGTCCACCGGAAAGGTTTCCGCTGAGCAATACCGTCTTCCGAATCATAACGAATAAGTCCTTCGGGGAGGTTCAGTTTAGTCATTACATCGTTACAGGCATCTATACAGGCCGTACAGTTAATGCATTCCATCTGTACCCCATCCCGTATATCAATACCGGTAGGACATACATGAACACAATGATGGCAGTCCACACAATCTCCCTTCCCGGTTTCTTTCCTGTCCTCACTTTTATTCATCTTGCCTCTCGACTCTCCCCTCACATAATCGTAAGCCACCACGATGGAATTTTTATCCAGCATTACTCCTTGTAATCTTCCGTAAGGACATATAGTCGTGCATACCTGCTCACGAAAACGTGCATATACAAAATAGAAAACTCCGGTAAACACGATCATAGATCCCAATCCGGCAACATGCCTGGAAGGGTCATCAGAAATGATGCTCCACCATTCCTCTACTCCGATCAGATAAGTCAGAAACAGGTTGGAGATCAGAAAAGAGATCAGAAAAAAGACAATGTGTTTCAATGCTTTTTTGAAAAACTTACGAGGTGTAAGCGGTGCTTTGTCCAGGTTTTTTTGTGCCACCCAGCTTCCTTCGATCCAATATTCTATTTTACGGAAAACCATTTCCATAAAAATGGTCTGCGGACAGGCCCATCCGCAAAAAACCCTTCCGTACACCACCGTAAAAAGGACCACAAAGACAATAAAGGCAAGTGTACCAAGAAGGAAAAGATGAAAATCCTGCGGCCAGAAAACTACTCCGAACAACACAAAATGTCTTTTTACTACATTCAGTAAAATAAGGGGTTCTCCATTTATTTTAATAAACGGTGCCAGAAAGAAAAAAGCAAGCAGGACATAGCCGACATAATTCCTGTAGTTTGTCAACTTCCCCTTAGGTTCTTTCGGATAGAGCCATATCCTGTGGCCTTCTTTATCTACGGTCGATATTTTATCTCTGAAAGATTCCATCCCTGCTCTTTCTTTAAAGGCTGCTTCCATTTTGTTTTTTACTCTTGGTACAATTCTCCCTGAGGAGCTTTCGGATTCGGAGGGTTTGTTCCTTTCATCATTTTAATGTAACTGGAAACCTCCTGGATCTGTCCGGGGCCCAGTTGTGCCTGCCAGGGGATCATTCCCTTCACCGGTACTCCGTACTTCACTGTTTTAAATATATCCTTGATACTTCCCCCGTGAATCCAGTATTCGTCTGCCAGGTTCGGACCTACTCCACCTTCTCCTTTTTTCCCGTGACAAGGAGCACAATTGGAAATATAGATCGCTTCTCCACTCTTCAGTTTATCTGCTGAGGTCAGCAGTGTTACCGAATTTTCATCTACTTTGCTGGCTGCCAGCTTCATCATCACCTCTGCCTGTGCCAGTTCGTGATTGTATTCTTCCTCCTGCAATTTTCCTGTACCCGAAAAATGATAGAACCATATATAGAAAAAGGAAAATACAATCGTACCATAGAACATATAGACCCACCAGGGAGGAAGACGGTTGTCCAGTTCACGGATACCATCATAATCGTGATCCAGCAGAATCTCATGCTCCCGGTCGATCGGTACCGGATCGGTAAATTTAAAAATGGCCGGTACATCTTTCATTACTCCGGAACTTCTTGCATTCCCCAGAAAAATATTGAGTGCATACAAGGTATAAAGTACCACCAGCAGGATCAGCACAAAGATCACCAGCACGATTACCAGCAATGTTTGCTCACCCGGGAATTTTCCGGCAGAGGAAGCTGCCACCTGAGCTTCGGCCTCCTGTGCCCAGGCGCCTGTTGTCACCATTGTAAAAAGCCCTATAAACAACAGTATAAATTTAAATAGTCGGGTATTTTTCATTTCAATTCTTAGGATAAGTTTCTTTCAACAATTATTCATTCCCATCTTCCAATGGAAGCTCTGACATTTTTGAGAAATAGTTTTTATTCCCTTTGACCACCCATATAAGGATGGCCAGGAAGAATAAAAAGAAGATCAGAAAGGAGATCACCGGATATATCTCAATACCTATGATACTCGCCATGTGTTGTTTTATATACTTTAGCATAAACTTCTTTTATTATTCGTTGGAAGATGTTTCTTTTACTTTAATATCCGTTCCCAGTCTTTGCAGATAAGCGATCAGCGCTATGATCTCTTTGTCTTCCGCCACTTTGATGTTGTCGTTGGCAAGGCTTTTGACAATTACTGCGGCCTGGCTACTCATTTCATTCTGTATATTCTGTTCATATCCTTCCGGATACGGTACTCCCAGCTTACGCATCGCTCCTATTTTGGAAGCGGTATGAGATACGTCCAGTTTATTCTCAAACATCCACGGATAAGCGGGCATGATCGAATTGGCAGAAGTCAGCTCCGGATCAAGCATGTGGTTGTAATGCCATGAATCCGGATATTTTCCACCGATTCTGTGCAGGTCAGGGCCTGTACGTTTGGATCCCCAGAGGAACGGGTGATCATACACGAATTCTCCGGCTTTCGAATATTCTCCGTACCGTACGGTCTCCGAACGGAAAGGTCTTACCATCTGCGAGTGACAGTTATTACATCCTTCTCTGATATAAAGATCTCTTCCTTCCAGTTCAAGAGGCGTGTAAGGCTTCACACTGGCGATGGTAGGAATATTGGATTTCACCAGGAACGTAGGAATCATTTCCACCAGTCCCCCGATCAGGATCACTACCAGGCTGAAGACCAGCATCTGAATAGGTTTCCGTTCAATCCATCTGTGCCAGTGTTCTCCTTTATGGGCTCCTGCCGTTTCAGGCAATATTGCCGGAGCCTCGGCTGCTTCGTTGGCTATAAATTTTCCAGCCAGTACTGTTTTATATAAGTTATAGGCCATCACCACCGTTCCCACGATGAACAGTGCTCCTCCCACTGCTCTGAGAAAATACATGGTCTTGATCTGAGTCACTGTTTCCAGGAAGTTCGGATAGGCCAGCACTCCGTCCTGCGTAAATTCTTTCCACATGGCACTTTGTACAAAGCCTGCCCAATACATCGGGATCGCG